>JAZULU010000170.1:0-8247 GCA_045603265.1 Clostridia bacterium | reverse complement strand
TTTTTTCACTAAATATATATTTGCTGTTAATAATTCGCCCCAAATACGATATTTTTCCATATCAGAACACTCTAAAAGTTTTTCATGCTGATTGGCTTTTTTCTTTTCAGCTTTTTCAAGAGCATTTGTTAATTTTACTTTAAGTCCATGAGAACGCTCTTTAATACGCTGAACTTTATCTTTTAAAACAAAATATTGATCAATGGCTTCGGAAATCGAATTACACTCTTCTTGAAAATCGATCATAAAACGCTCTTGCTTTACCGCAAAAAAATCTTGCGGATCACCATTTTCATCTTTAAGTAAAACCGGTGAAAAAATATGGTTCCTGTAAAGATCGATATATTCACAAAAACCTCTATCATTATCAGCACTGCGAAATGCAATTTCTTCGGCCGCTTGTCGAGAAATTCCCATATATGTATCACTTATTATCCTTGCATAATCAAACCCAAATCTTTCTACAGTAAATGGATTGATTTTTCCTTGAGAAGGGGGAAGAGTATATTCAATTCCCGGCTGAACAAGTCTTACACGGCTCATTAATGAATTTACTCGTTTTATACTGTCAAAAATTCTGTTATTCTCATCAACAAAAATAATATTACTGTGTTTGCCCATAATTTCGATAATAATTTTTTTTGTAACGGGCTCATTAAAGTCATTAAGACAATCAAAAGATACTATTACGATTCTTTCGTTCTCAATTTGTTTAAACGACGAAATACGTCCACCTATAAGATGTTTACGAAGCAACATGCAAAAGTTAGATGGAACAGGAGGATTTGGTTTTGAAAACTCTGTAATATTTAATCTTGCGAAATTAGCGTTAGAACATAAGAGTAATTTATAGTTTGTTCCATTGTTTCGTAAGAAAAAATATAATTCATCTTCTTCGGGTTGATTAACTCTATCAACTCTTGCGCCTTCAAGTTTATTATTCAATTCAAAGACAACCGCACCGATTGTAAGTCCATCCATTGGCATAAGGAACAGCACCTCATTAAATATTTATATGTATTATAACATCAAAAAGAAATATTTAAAACTATAAATTTGGTTTTTTTATAAATTTTAGTATATTTTTTTAAAAAGTTTATCAAAAAATGTTCTTTTAAGGTTGCCTAAAAATTTGCAATGTGGTATAATTATCCACGATTGTATTGATAATTTACTTGGAGGTAAATATTTATGAGCACCATGGTTAAAAATGAAAAAAATCAGGCTGTAATCAATTTTGAGATCAGCAAAGAAGCAATGGATGCTGCAACAAGTGCAGTTTTCCAGAGAAACAAGGGCAAGTATGCTATCCCCGGTTTCCGTAAGGGCAAGGCTCCCAGAAAGATGGTTGAGCAATATTACGGCGCAGGCGTCTTCTTTGAAGATGCTTTCAACGACGTATTTCCTTCAGTTTATGAAGCCGCTGTTAAAGAGCACGAACTTGAGCCTGTTGACAGACCCGAGATTGAACTTGAGGATATTACCGATGATGGTATTGTAAAGGTTAAAGCAACCGTTACACTTATGCCTGAAGTTAAACTTGGAAAATATGAAGGTATAAAGGTTGATTTAGTTGAGTATAATGTAACCGACGAAGAAATTGATCACGAAATCAAACATGCGCTTGATCATGCTTCGCGTTTTGTTGACGTTGAAGATCGCGCTGTTCAGATGGGTGACACTGTTGGTCTTAACTATTCAGGAAGCGTTGACGGCGTTAAGTTTGATGGCGGCACTGCTGAAAATCAGACTCTTGAAATCGGTTCAGGCAGTTTTATTCCCGGTTTTGAAGAGCAGATGGTTGGTATGGCTATAGGTGAAGAAAAAGCACTTAATGTTAAATTCCCCGATGATTACCATGCTGAAGACCTTAAGGGTAAAGAAGCTGTATTTGACGTAAAAGTTCTTTCAATTAAAGAAAAACATGTTCCTGCACTTGATGATGAATTTGCTAAAGATGTTTCCGAATTTGATACTTTAGACGAATATAAAGCAGATATCAAAGCAAAACTTACCGAGCGTAAGAAGAACCAGGCTGACGCTGAAATGGAAAATAAGATGGTTGAAGCCATTGCTGAAAATGCTGAGATTGACATTCCAGATTGCATGGTTGAACAGCAGATCGATTCACAACTTCGTGATATGGAAATGCGCTTAAGTTATCAGGGTCTTAAACTTGAAGACTATATCAAATATACCGGTATGACAATGCAGCAGATGCGCGATATGTATCGTGAAGGTGCATTAAAGACTGTTAAGATTCGTCTTACTCTTTCAGAAATCATCAAGGCAGAAAAAATCGATGCAACTGATGATGAAATCATGGAAGAAGTTAAGAAGTATGCTGAAAATTACGGTGCTAATTCCGAAGATTTCATTAAGAATGTTACAGATGATCAGAAAGAATATTTCAAAGAAATTGCTATTATGAACAAAACTCTTGCACTTCTTAAAGAAAAGAATCCTGCGAAGAAGGCAACAAAGAAAGCAGCAAAGAAAACCGAAGACGGTGAAGAAAAAGATGCTGCAAAAAAACCTGCTGCAAAAAAGACAACCAAGAAGGCAGAAGATGGCGAAAAGAAGCCCGCAACTAAAAAAACAACAAAAAAGGCTGATGAAGCTTAATTAAAAAAATGGGGGAAATGCAATGCCAGTTATTCCATATGTAATCGAACAAGACGGTAGAGGCGAAAGATCTTACGATATTTATTCACGTCTTTTAAAAGACCGCATTATTTTCTTGAGCGGTGAAATTAACGATGAAATGGCTAATACCATAGTTGCCCAACTTTTATTCCTTGAAGCTGAGGATATGGAAAAGGATATCATGCTATATATTAATAGCCCCGGTGGTTCAGTTACTGCAGGTATGGCGATTTATGATACTATTCAGTATATTAAGCCTCAGGTATCAACTATTTGTATTGGTATGGCGGCATCGATGGCAGCAGTTTTACTTTCATCGGGCGCAAAAGGAAAACGCATTGCATTACCTAACAGTGAAATAATGATCCATCAGGCTTTAGGCGGAGCAAGAGGTCAGGCTACTGACGTGCTTATTCATGCTGAACAACTTTTAAAATGCAAGAATAAACTCAATAGAATTCTTGCTGAAAACACCGGCAAGCCTTTTGAACAGCTTGAAGCTGATTGCGAACGCGATCATTATATGAATGCTCAAGAAGCACTTGAGTATGGTATTGTTGATGCCATTTATTCAAAAAGACAATAAGGAGAATTTATGGAAGAAATAAGATGTATATTTTGCGGAAGAACTCCTCAGGCCGATTTATCCTTTGTTTCAGGTCCTCCCGGAGTTTATATCTGCGAAGAATGCGTTCAGGATTGTGTTGAATCTTTAGAAAGTGAACGTACATCGGGTTTTTCAAGAGAAACACTTGATCTTTTAAAACCTCGTGAGATTAAAGAGATTCTTGATCAATACGTTGTTGGTCAAGATAATGCAAAAATTGCACTTTCTGTTGGAGTATATAATCATTATAAACGTATCAATGCTTTAAAAAGCGGAGAAAAACCTGAAGTTGATATTCAAAAAAGTAATATTCTTCTTATCGGTCCTACCGGAACTGGAAAAACTTATCTTGCTCAAACTTTAGCAAAAATTCTTGATGTTCCTTTTGCCATTGCCGATGCAACAACCATTACCGAAGCAGGTTACGTTGGTGATGACGTTGAAAATATTCTTCTTCGCCTTATTCAAGCGGCTGACTATGATGTTTCAAAAGCCGAACGTGGCATAATTTATATTGATGAAATTGATAAAATTGCACGAAGAAGCGAAAATCCCTCAATTACTCGCGACGTTTCAGGTGAGGGCGTTCAACAATCGTTATTAAAAATTCTTGAAGGAACATTGTCAAATGTTCCTCCTAACGGCGGTAGAAAGCATCCGCATCAAGATTTTATACAGATTGATACAACAAATATTCTTTTCATCTGTGGCGGTGCTTTTGATGGTCTTGATAAGATCATACAGCGTAGAGTTGGTAAAAAAACTGTTGGTTTCGGCTCAGAAATCAATACTGTTGCGACAACAGATGATCTTGGTAAGATTTTTGAATCGGTTACACCGCAAGATCTTCAAAAATTCGGGTTAATTCCAGAATTGATCGGTCGACTTGCACAAACCGTTACATTGCAGAATCTTAACGAAGAAATGCTTGTTGATATTCTTAAAACTCCCAAAAATGCCCTTACAAAACAATACGCCGCACTTGTTAAAATGGATAACGTTGAGCTTGAATTTACCGATGATGCTTTGCGTGCCATTGCAAGAAAGGCTATTGAATTAAAAACTGGCGCACGCGGTTTGAGATCTGTAATAGAAGGCATTATGATGAATATTATGTACGAAATTCCTTCCCTTGAAAACGTTGAAAAGTGTATTATCACACCTGAATCGGTTTCAAAAAAAGAAAAGCCTCAACTTGTTTATAAAAATATAGCGTTGGCTGAATAAAAAAACAAAGCAGACATGGTAAAATGTCTGCTTATTTTTTATTCAAGTTCAAAGGCACCTGTATATAATTGATAATATGTTCCTTTTTGTTTTATAAGATCCTCATGATTTCCTCTTTCGATTATTTTTCCGTGATCAAGAACCATAATAACGTCAGAATTCATAACGGTTGAAAGTCTATGAGCAATAACAAAAACTGTTCTGCCTTCCATAAGTTTATCCATACCTTTTTGAACGAATGCTTCAGTTCGAGTATCAATAGATGATGTTGCTTCATCAAGAATCATAACCGGTGGGTCTGCAACTGCCGCACGGGCAATGGCAATAAGTTGTCTTTGTCCTTGGGAAAGATTAGCACCGTTGTTTGAAAGTAACGTATTATATCCTTCAGGCAGTCGTGTAATAAAGTCATCTGCGCCTGCAAGTTTTGCTGCCTTAATACATTCTTCATCTGTAGCATCAAGATATCCGTAACGTATATTTTCCATAACAGTTCCGGTAAATAAGTTTGTATCCTGTAAAACAATGCCTAAAGAACGTCTGAGATCATTTTTCTTTATTTTATTAATATTTATGCCGTCATAACGCACTTTACCGTCTGCAATATCATAAAAACGATTTATCAGATTTGTTATGGTTGTTTTTCCTGCACCGGTTGCACCTACAAAAGCAACTTTTTGTCCGGGCTCAGCATAAACGCTTACATCATAAAGAACTTGCTTATCTTCTGTATAACCAAAATCAACATTTGTTAAACGAACGTCACCTTTTAAAAGAGTATAGGTGAGTGTGCCATCGTGATGAGGATGCTTCCATGCCCAAATTCCAGTACGCGTATTGCTTTCAGAAATCGTACCGTCTTCATTAATTGTTGCATTCACTAATGTTACATATCCATCATCTGTTTCCGGCTGTTGATCCATAAGTGCAAAAACTCTTTTAGCGCCTGCCATAGCCATAACGATTGCATTTATTTGTTGTGAAACGTTATTAATATTTCCGGTAAACTGTTTTGTCATATTAAGGAAGGGAACAACTATACTTATACTAAATGCCATTCCTGAAATACTAAAATTTTCAACATCGGTAAGTAACAGTACACCGCCAATCAAAGCCATAATAACGTATAAAATGTTTCCTACGTTCATTATTATAGGGCCTAACATGTTCGCATATGCATGAGCTCTATAACTGTCTTCATAAAGCTCGTTATTTATTTTTTCAAAATCATTTTCACATTCTTTTTCATGGCAAAAAACTTTAATTACACGTTGACCGTTCATCATTTCCTGGATAAAGCCTTCTGTTTTACCCATTGCCTTTTGTTGACGAACAAAGTATTTTGCTGATCCACCGCCGATTGTCTTTGATATAAACAACATAAAAACTACGCCAACAAGCACCACAAGAGTGAGCCATATACTAAAATAAAGCATAATTGAAAGAACTGTTGTAACAATTACAATCGATTGTATAAGCGCCGGCAACGCTTGTGAAACAAGTTGTCTTAATGTATCAATATCATTGGTATAATGACTCATAATATCGCCATGCTTATTCTGATCAAAATATTTGATCGGTAAATTTTGCATGCCGCTGAACATCGCCTTACGCATTTTAGATAAAAAGCCTTGAGTCATATATGCCATAAGTTGTGTATGTGCTAAAATCGATAAAAAAGACAAAATATACAGACCAACAAGAAGCATGATCATGGGTAAAATTTCTTTGCTGGCTGAGACCCAATCACGACTATCTTGCCACTCCTGAATTTCAGCAATAATGTTCTGAATAAAGAGTGCGGGAATGGAAGATACTATGGCCGAAAAAACAATACACAGAATTGTTATAGGTAAAAGAATAGGGTAGTATTTAAAAAGTTGTTTTATGATGCGCAATATATCTTTAAAACTTCCGCCTTTTTTATTATTCATTCTCTGCACCTCCAATCTGCTGTTCAAATACATCCATATATATTTCAGAAGTATTTAAGAGTTCTTCATGGGTGCCTGTTGCTGAAATTTTACCATTATCCATAACGATAATCATATCTGCGTCTTGAACAGAAGCAATACGTTGAGCGATTATAATCTTTGTTGTTTCAGGAATAAAGGACTTAAATCCTCCACGAATAAGCGCGTCGGTTTTTGTATCAACAGCGCTGGTTGAATCGTCTAAAATGAGTATTTTGGGCTTTTTAAGCAACGCTCTTGCAATGCAAAGTCTTTGTTTTTGTCCACCGGACACGTTTGTTCCGCCTTGTTCAATAAATGTATCATATTTATCCGAAAAGCTTTCAACAAAATCATGAGCTTGAGCTAATTTGCACGCTTCAATTATTTCTTCATCTGTTGCATTAGCATTTCCCCAAAGCAAATTCTCTTTTATTGTTCCTGAAAAAAGGAGGTTTTTTTGTAAAACAACGGCAACAGAATCTCTTAAAGTTTTGATATCGTAATCCTTAACGTCAACACCGCCAACGCAAACTTTTCCTTCTGTAGCGTCATATAATCGGGAAATTAACTGTACAAGTGAAGATTTACTTGATCCCGTACCACCGATAATACCTACTGTCATTCCGGACTTTATGTGAAGATTAACGTCATTTAATGCATATTTTGATGCATTTTTTGAATATTTAAAATTAACGTCAATAAAATCTATTGATCCATCTTTTATATTATAAATTGGGCTTTCAGGCTCTTTTAAAGCGGGTTCTTCGTCAAGCACTTCGCAAATACGTTTCAATGATTCTGAAGACATGGTTAAAATTACATATATCATTGAAAGCATCATTAACTGCATTAAAATCTGCATGCCATATGTAAGCATTGCGGAAATATGACCAATTTGTATAAGTTCGCCTCCGTTTTTTATAATTAAACTTGAGCCTACAATTAATACAAATATCATATTAAAATACAGACAAATCTGCATTAATGGAGTATTTAATGCAACAATTCTTTCTGCTTTTGTAAAATCTTTGCAAATATCATCTGAAGCCGCATTGAATTTTTCTTTTTCAAATTCTTCGCGAGAGAAGCCTTTTACTACGCGCATTGCACGCACGTTTTCTTCAATAGATTCATTAAGTTTATCATATTTTTTAAAAACTCGTCTGAATGCAGGCATAGCTTTTTTGCCAACCATATAAAGACCAAAAGCAAGAAAAGGCACTACTACAACAAAAGTTGTTGCTAAAATACCACCCATGCTAAAAGCCATAATAATTGCACAAATAAGCATTAAAGGTGCTCGAACAGCCGTTCTGATAAGCATCATATACGACATTTGAATATTGCCGATATCGGTTGTTAATCTTGTAACAAGAGATGTCGATGAAAATTTATCAATATTTTCAAAGGAGAATGTTTGAATTTTTCTAAACACATCATTTCTTAAGTTTTTTGCAAAACCTGCCGATGCTTTAGCACAGGTAAAACCTGCAATACCACCACAACAAAGCGAAATACATGCCATTAATGCAAGAAATAAACAAGCGCTTATTATTCCGTTAATGGGTTTTTCTGCTTCGATTTGATTGATTATCTGTACTGTAATAAATGGAATAAAAACCTCAATAAAAACCTCCAATATTATAAAAACAAAGGTTAAAATTGTAGGTAATTTATATTCCCTGACACATTTTAAAATTTTTTTAATCATTAAAAAGATATCCTTTCGAGAAATAATTAACTACTTAATTATATAATTATTTTTTACTATAGTCAATTAAAAATAAAGAAATAAAATATGAAATTTTAATG
>JAZULU010000169.1:0-2328 GCA_045603265.1 Clostridia bacterium | reverse complement strand
CCGATGGAATCGTGTGTAAGAACGTATGTTACGGGAAGTTTCATTAATGCCGCCATACGCATAGCGTTCTTCATGTAATCGGTAAATACGAAGAATGTTGCACAGAAAGGTGTAACGCCGCCGTGCAGATACAAACCGTTTACGATGGCTGCCATAGCATGTTCGCGGATACCAAAGTGCATATTTTTGCCTTCGGGAGTTTCCGCACTAAAGAATGATTCGCCCTTAAGTTCTGATTTGTTGGAGGGACCAAGGTCGGCACTTCCGCCAAAGAGATTGGGTTGCATCTTATTAAGACGATTTAAAACTTCACCGGAAGATGCACGGGTTGCATTGGGTTTTTCATCAAACTTCCAGAAATCTTCGTCATTTTCAAGATCAACGGGGAAGTCCTTTGACATCCACTTCTGATATTCTTCATAATCTTCAGGATATTTTGCCTTATATGCTTCAACTGTTTTATTCCAGTTTTCTTCGTATACTTTGCCCTGCTTTGCGATTTCGGAAGTATATTCCATAACGTCAGCAGGAATTTCAAAGGGAGCATAATCCCAGCCTAAAGTTTCCTTTGCGGCTTTAAGATTTTCTTCGCCTAAAGGCTCACCGTGAGCGGAAGCCTTGCCCTGTTTTGCGGGGCATCCGAAACCGATCTCAGTACGGCAAATAATGATTGAAGGTTTATCGGTAACTTTCTTTGCTTCCTGAATCGCATCGGCAACTGCATCGGTATCTGTTCCGTCCTGAACGTTGATAACGTGCCAGCCAAGTGCTTCATGACGTGCGCCAACGTCTTCGGAGAAAGCAGTATTAATATCACCCTCAATGGTGATGTTGTTCTTATCGTAAATGCAGATAAGTTTGCCAAGTTTTAACGTGCCGGCAAGTGATGCGGCTTCATACTGGATGCCTTCCTGTAAGCAACCGTCACCAACAAGAACGTATGTATAGTGATCAACAATTTTAAGATCTTCCTTGTTGAACTTTGCGGACAAATGCTTTTCAGCAATAGCCATACCAACGGCATTTGCAAATCCTTGACCTAAGGGGCCGGTTGAAGTTTCTACGCCCTTTGTATGACCATATTCAGGGTGACCCGGTGTTTTACTTCCCCACTGACGGAACTCTTTGATATCATCCATTGAAAGAGGATATCCAAAAAGGTGCATAAGTGAATATAAAAGCATTGAGCCATGACCTGCTGAAAGAACGAATCTATCCCTATCGGCAAAATCAACGTTTTCAGGATTGAACTTAAGATGTTTTGCCCAAAGTGCATAAGCAAGAGGTGCTGATCCCATAGGAAGACCGGGATGACCGCTGTTTGCCTTTTGTACACCTTCGGCAGAAAGGATTCTGATGGCATTAACTGTTTTTAATTCTATCGGTTTCATTTTTCCCTCCGTAAACGGCGCAAGCCATAATTTTTCAAGTATATTATATTATACTTATGCGTTTTTTGCAAGCAAATACATTGTACTATCACAAAACTTTTTCTTTGCAGAATTGAAAATGAATGGTATAATACATAAAAAAGATTTTAAAGGAGTTCTTTATGAAAAAGAAAGTTCTGGCTTTGATCGCATGTTCAACGTTAATACTTGGGTTATCAGGATGTGGTAGCGTTGATCAAATAACCATTGATAAAAACAAAATTCAAAATAATTATTCGGCATCGTATTTCGTATCAACCGATTCAAGCACAAACGAAAACGGAAAACTTGAATATACCAACAACTACATCGTATCTGTTGATAAAGAAACAAATGAACTGATCATCACATCGGAAGCAGATGAATATTGGGATAATAAAAAAGAAGGCGAAGATTTTCTTGAAGGTCGCCAGGTAATTAAAACTCTTTCAAGGCTTAACTTTAGCGATAATTTAGGCGTACCAAATCTTGTTGAGCAAGAGTTTTATATTACAGTTGATGAATCATATTATACTAAGTTCACTTTTGAGCATGATCACTCCATCAACGCGGGGCTTTTAAAAACCAAAAAATTTGCAAAAAATACCGAAACCGGTTTTTTGGAAGAAACTTACTCACTTAAACTTGAAAATCAATATTTTGATAAAGATTCCCTGCCCTTTCTTATTTCAGCGTTCAGCCAGAGCGAAGGTGTTATTAAAATCTCGTCAGGCAACCGCGACTCTTTGCAAGCGGTAAAATATGAGTTTATGGAAAATGAAGAAATAACAGTTAAAGCAGGCAAATACTCCTGCCGTGTTGTTAGATTAAGACCTAACACCGATTTTTCAGTAAACAGCGCAAAGATTTATATTGATTCTGAAACGGGAATCCCCGTAAAAGTTGTTCACGATTCTTC
>JAZULU010000168.1:0-2480 GCA_045603265.1 Clostridia bacterium | reverse complement strand
AAAAATTGATTTTTTGCAAATTTACATAAAAATCAGGCAAAAAACTTTATGCATAGAGTATGCAAAAAAATGAATTTTAGAAAAATCCTTAAAAAGTGTGATGCCACAAGGGCTTTTACAGTTTTTATAAAAAAGTGAGGCATTTTATGGTAGAAAAAACATTAAAATATTTGTGTGGCGTTTTACTGACTATGGCAATGGTTTTTGTTATTGTTTTTAATGAAGATGCTAAGTCAAAAACTGCTTTCTATAACTATCCTTTAAATGATTACGTTATTGTTCTTGATGCGGGGCATGGTGGTGATGATGGCGGTGCAATAGGTATCAGAACGCTTGTTCGTGAAAAAGATATTAATCTTTCCATAACGAAAAAACTTCAAAGGCTTTTTGAAAGTGCAGGTGCAAAAGTGATTCTTACACGGGAAAATGAAAATGCACTTTGCAAAAACGGTTTTAATAAAATGGAAGATATGCGCACGCGCGCTGAAATAATTGAACTCGTAAAGCCTTATATTGTAATAAGTGTCCACTGTAACAGTTTTCCGCAAAGCAAAAGCGTCAAGGGCGCACAGTCTTTTTACTATCCCGGATCGGTTACGGGAGAGGCACTTGCAAAAAATATTCAGGAAAGCTTAGTAAAGAACGTGGATCATGAAAATAAGCGTCAAGTAAAAAGTGAAGATTTTTATATGCTTCGCCATGGAAGTTCAACTAACGTTATGATCGAGTGTGGTTTTCTTTCATCTCCAGAAGAAGAAATTTTGCTTACAGATGAAAAACATCAGGATAAACTTGCATATGCTATTTTCGATGGAACATGCAATTATATTTTTAGTCTTCCGGATAATATATAATTGCTTTTTTTAAAAAAATATAATATAATTAATCTACAAACGATTTAGGAGTCAGTTATGCGCGAAATTACAGTTGATAAAATCGAAAATGCGGTGTTTGCACTTTTAAGCGATATCTGTGTAAATATGCCTGAAGATACTAAAAAAATGCTGGAAGAAGCCTATAAAAACGAGTTTTCACAATATGGAAAAGCCAATCTTAAAATGGCACTTGATAATATTGTTATTGCAAGTGAAAATAATATGCCCATATGTCAAGATACGGGCATGGTAACAGTTTTTGCTGAAATCGGGCAAGAAGTACATATTACAGGGGGAAGTTTTGTTGATGCTGTAAATTCGGGCGTTAAAAGAGCTTACGTTCCCTTTAGAAAAAGCGTTCTTTCGCCGATAGACCGTGTAAACACGGGGGATAATACTCCTGCCGTTATCCACACTTCACTTGTTGATGGTGAGAAAATTAAACTTACAATAGCACCCAAAGGCTTCGGAAGCGAAAATATGAGTGGCTTAAAAATGCTTAAACCGTCAGAAGGACTTGAGGGTATTAAAAATTTTATTATTGATACTGTTTCGAAAGCAGGTTCAAATCCTTGTCCGCCCGTAATTATTGGTGTCGGTATCGGCGGTACAATGGAAAAGGCGGCTTTAATGTCAAAACACGCATTGGCAGTTTCTAAAAATTCAGATGATCTCTTTTTAAATAATCTTGAAAAAGAACTTTTGGAAAAAATAAATGATCTTGGTATCGGTCCTCAGGGACTTGGTGGCAGATGTACATGCCTTAATGTATTTATTGAAACTTATCCTACCCATATTGCAGGATTGCCAGTTGCAGTAAACGTTCAGTGCCATTGCGCTCGCCATGGTGAGGTGATAATATGATAGAACTGAAATTTCCTTTAGAGGATAGAGAAATACTTAAAACGTTAAAAGCAGGGGATAGCGTTCTTGTTTCGGGAGTTATTTATACCGGCAGGGATGCCGCCCATAAAAGGCTTGTTGAAAAAATAGATAACGGCGAAGAACTTCCTGTTGAAATTAAGGATATCGCTATTTATTATACCGGTCCTTGTCCCACGCCCCCCAATAGACCAATCGGTTCATGCGGGCCAACAACAAGCGGAAGAATGGATGCTTATGCACCTAAATTATTGGATTTGGGACAAGCAGTAATGATCGGCAAAGGTGAAAGAAGCGAAGAAGTTGTAGTTTCTTGCAAAAGAAATGGCGCAGTTTATCTTGCGGCGGCAGGTGGTGCAGGTGCTCTTTTGGCAAATTCGGTAAAAAAGTGTGAGGTAATTGCTTTTCCTGAACTTTTATCTGAGGCGATTCATCGCCTTGAAGTTGAAAAAATGCCACTTATTGTTGCTATTGATTGTTACGGTAATGATCTATTTAAGATAGGCAGAGAAAGATATAAAAAATAAAACGGCGCGAAATGCCGTTTTTTTGTCTTTTTTGATGTTTCCGCCAAATTCAAATTGTTGACGAAAACTTGCTTGTATTATATAATGTGCTTGTATTATATAATGTATAGCCGAAGGGAGCCGAAACCATAACGCCCAATAGGACTGCTTTTGCGCATAATACGACTCTTGTCGCTTGAAATACGCCCGGTATTCC
>JAZULU010000167.1:0-4472 GCA_045603265.1 Clostridia bacterium | reverse complement strand
CTGCTTAAATACTTAATTCCTTCGGGATTTGTTACTTCGATATCATAAAGCCTTAAATCTTTAGCAGTTTGCTGTATTCTTCCATTAAAAACAACCTTTCCTGCCGTAATTTGGCAATAGTAATTACCATACCTATCAGTGGTACCATACCAAAGAAAATTCCCGCCTATTTTTAATATCGCATCCCCCTCTAACTGATAGATGTATCTTGCTATGCTATTTGATGTTAAATTAGTTGTTAAATCGCCTTTAATCTCTAAAATGCCATTATTTCTTAATGATCCTGTTTTTCTGCCAGTTATAAGTAAGGTACCATTATTTTCAAGTTCACAGTCCACATTTCCTTCTATAGTAATATTTGTATTTTCGGGAATTATTAATGTATAATAGTCTGACAAAATATTTGCTTTAAAAAGATTTTTTACACAATACAGATACCCTTGTTCAATTACATCTGAACTGACCCTTACAATTGTATCTTTAGTCAACGCCCACGTGCCAAAATCTGTGATTTCTCTATTTTCTTCAGGTGTGATTTTTACATAATTCTTTGCCGAGTCTATCCACTCATTATAGAAGTTTTTGCCAAGATACATATTTTTTACTGAAGCTAAAGCATCTTTATTTGAAGGAAGCTTAATTTTATCGGATGCAAGAAGCGCTGCATTTGTTGCCGCTGAATATGCTGTTGCCAAAGCTTCAAGGGATTTAATATCGTCATAATCAAACTGAGAACTATATAAATTAAGATTTTCTTCAATAAGGGAATGTAAATTATATGCGTATTCAGTAAGAACCATTTGCTTGGTTAAATCATCAATATCGGGAACATCAAAAATGCAATCGAAAACAACCCAGGATGCAATATCAACAATTGCACCGATTAAAGCATATACACTTGTACCATCACCCCAGACATCACTTGTTAACTTCTTAACAATCGCACCTTCAATTTTGCTGATAAATTTATCGGTAAGGTAGTTATCAACAAAGTAACTTGCAAAACCATCTCTTAATTGGTTTTTAAGCCTTGACATACCGTCATAAAGCATTGTGCCGGATTTTGTGTTTGCAAGGATTTCGTCAATAATTTCCAAACGCACATCTTCCATCATAATACCTGTAGCAATAACCTTTGCGGCAGTAAGCACTTCTTTTCCAAAATCAAGCGCATCCATAATTGAAGATATATTTGGAAGTACAACCTTGTCAATTTCGGTCAAAGGTGTTTTGCTGATTTTTATAAGGTAGCCTGAATCGCCAAGGTATGCAAACATTGCCTGAAATATTTCAACCTCAGTCATTGTGTATACATCAAAATTAGATTCAAAGGTATCGTAAATATCTAAAATATCGCTAAGTTTCTTAACCCATTTTAATTCTGTGCCGTATGCCTTTGCCAAATTCGAACCACCAGTAAGTTGTGTTGCAAAATCAACATTGGCAGCATCAAGGGCTTTTTCATAAGTAAAAGTTGTAAGCCCTGTCATATCAGAAACCAGTTTTGTCCATTCAACTAAATTAAATGCTTTGTCAAGGGAATCTTTAAAGTTTGCCCACTTAAAATTAGGACTGTCCATATACTGCTCATATACGGAATTTAATATTCCTTGGGTTTTTTGAAAGTGCTGGGTATAATAAGGGGCGTTTTTGAGATAATTTGAATACCCATAAAACAAGTCAGAATAATAAATATACTCATCTTCGCTTATGGGAAGTGTTGCTTCGGGAGTAGGTGTGGCGGTAGTAGCCGGTGCAGGTGTGGAAGTTTCCGCTGCTTCCGTTACTTCTGCTTTAACATTGAAATTCACCATACTAACGCATGATAACACAAATATAAGCGAAAGGAATATTGATACAAGCTTTTTCATTATTTTTCTCTCCTTTTTTGATTTTTTTGAAATAAAAAAGCGCCAACCGAGGTTGGCGCATAAAACGCAAACTCCGATTGTCGCTCAACAAATCAAAAAAGGTATAGTAAACTATTGCCAATTCTGTGGAATTTGCATTTTTACAAATTCGCGAATTGACAACGAAAAATAAGCGTAAGTTGATAAACTACACCTTTTAACTTTATTGATTTGTTGAGCATAAATATTATAACACAAGCTTTTATAAAATGTAAAGTAAAAAAATTGGCACCTGCAAAAAGCAGGCGCCTAATAAGTATTTTTGTAGATTATTTAAAGATTGTGCCGATCTTGGCGTTTTCGATGGTGCGAACAACTTCCAGGGCTTGCTCGCTGGGAATGGGATAGGGTTTATTATTAACGTAAGCATCGTAGAAGTAATCCCAAACAACGGCGGTCTTATCGTAGGGGCCGTAGGTGATGGTTTCTTCTTTCCACTGTAAAACCTCGCTGTTGCCAAAGGCTGATGATGAGCCGGGGGTGGAGGGATCAGCCTTAATATCCTGAAGTTCAACTTCGGGATCAAGATATTTTAACTTAAACTCGTTGTTGCCGCCGATCAAAGCACCCTTTGTGCCGTAAATAACATATTCGGGTGTGGGAAGTGCGGCACCGCCTGAGATTTCCATATCAACGATTCTGCCGTTTACGCCCTTGAAAACAAGTTTAATATGGTCTTCGGCATCACCAACTGCGGCAACGCGCTTAATATCTGCAAACATTTCGGTATAAGCACCGCCACAGAACTGAATTGAATGGTCAACAATGTGGGGGCCCCAGTTAAGAAGCTGACCGCCGCCGAACTCCATAATGGTCTGCCAGTCATTTCTTCTCTGATATTCGTTTCTTGTAAGTTTGATTTCGTAAACATCGCCTAAAATGCCTGAATTGATGATTTCGTTTACCTTGATAAAGCCTTCCTCAAAGCGACGGTTGAGGCGAACGAAGATCTTGGGTCCGCCGGGCTGTGAGCCTAACTTAATAAGTTCCTTTGCCTGCTCATAGGTTTCGCAGAAGGGCTTTTCAACTAAAACGCTTTTGCCTGCTTCAAGTGCCATTTTTGAATGAATATAGTGATCACAGGAGCGTGTTGCAATATCAACAACTTCAACTTCGGGATCGTTAATAAGATCTTCAATGTTAAGATAGCCTTTGCAACCGAACTCATCTTCATATCTTTTTACGCGGTCTTCAATAAGATCGCAAGCGGCAACTACCTTGAACTTGTCGGGGCGATCCTTTAAGCAACAACGGTGAACGGACATACCGATTCTTCCTAAACCAACAACGCCAACTTTAACTACTCTTGACATATTCTTTTCCTCCTTAATTTAAACCTAATGATTTAAGATATTTATAACTCTTTTCAAGGCATACGAAGGGATCTTCATCATAGCAGTAATCCTGCTCAACTAAAAGATACTCTGTGCCTGCTTTTTCGGCAGATGCGATGATTCTTTCAAAGTTCATATTGCCATGACCAACGGGAGCCATTTTCTGCTCAATCTTTTCCATAACAAGATCCTTTAAGTGGATGCAGGGAACACGGCCATTTAACTTTTCAAGCCAAGCGGCAGGATCACCACCGCCAACCTGAACCCAATAGGTGTCCAAGGTAAAGCCTAAAGTATCTGCGGGGAAAGCGGTAATAATTTTATCAAGAACTCTTTCACCGCCAAGCTTTGAAAATTCATAGTGGTGGTTGTGGTACATCATATATGCGCCTTCATCCTTTATAGCCTTTGCTACGGGAACGAATTTTTCGATAAACTCATCAACCTTATCATAAGCGTGAGCACCGCCGGGCATTGAACCTAAACCGATATATTTGCAATCGTAAACTTTGTGATCGCTAACGATCTTCTTTGCATCGAAGAAATCTTCTGTATTGGGGTGAGTGATAACGCATTGAAGCCCTGCTTTTTTAAGTTCATCGCGCATCCATTGAGGCTCATAGGGGCAAACACCTGAAACCTGAACGGTGGTGTAGCCTATATCGGCAATTCTCTTTAATGTTGTGCTTAAATCTTCAAGGTTTTGTGTAGCGTTGCGTACTGTGTACATCTGTGCACCGATCTTCATAAAATTTATCCTTCTTTCTTTAAAAATATAATACGCTTAGGTAAAACGGTGAATGTTTGGGAAATCTCTAAACTTTCGCGGTTTTGCCATTTGTCGCGCAAAGTAACGGTGTAGGGGGTATTTTCCAGGTTGGAAATTACCAAATAGTCATCAAGGTTTGTGAACTGTGAAATATATACGTTTTCGGGGATAGGCGAAAGAATGGCATCAGACTTTCGTATTTCCATATGAACGCTGGTGTTATCACAAACCATAGGCTTATAAAGTTTAAGATATCTGCACCAACGGGGATAATCTTCAACGTCATCGGGTATTTGGGACCATTCTGAGTAAACGTAGGGACCGTTGGGGTGTTTATCTGCCCAATCACGGACTTTTTCAAAATAATGGTACAAATGATCTTCCTGAGTTGTGTTATATTGTTCAACGCCGGGAACGTCAATGCATCTGCCCATTGTTGGTCTGCCGTGAGTTAATAAA
>JAZULU010000166.1:0-1660 GCA_045603265.1 Clostridia bacterium | reverse complement strand
TAGCCATAACTTTTCTCCTTATAAATAAGTTCGTTTGCACACTTATTACAATTTTACCACAGTATTTTTAATTAGTCAAATTATATCGAAAATCTAAGACTCGCACAAAAAATCGGCTGAAAAATTCAGCCGAGATAAATTGAAATTTTTATATTGAAAAGTCATTGTCAAAATCAGTCCGTCCCCAGCCTGCTTTTTCATAATCGCCGTCTGCAAACCATATTTTGCGCATAAGCGTAGCATCTGCAAGTTTATTGCCCACTTTCTTCGTTTCCTTTTTTCTGTTAAAGAACAAGTCATGTGCCTCAAAAAGGGAGTTCACTCCGTCCCTTTCAAAGGGTTTTGCCCAGGTGGTGTGCAGAACACCATAACAATTATATTCCTTTGCGGTCTTTATTGCAGCATCAATATTAGCCGAAATATCCTTCGGACATACCATAAAATTAACAGATTTCTCTTTAAAGTACCCTGCAGATATCCAAGGCACATCCGTTGTTAAATATTGCCAGTCACAAATAACCGTCTGTTTGGGCAGACACTTAAGAAGTTTTTCTGCTTCTTCCTGTGTAAAAGCATTTCCCTCGTAGCCTGTTTTCATACTGATGCCCACTGTAGGCTCGTGAAGAAACTGATCCCCCCACAAAAGCGGAGTTCTGCCCTCGGAAATTATTTCCTCACACAGATTTTTAAGATATTTGCAAAGCGCATTTGTCGATTCGTCGTCGCAAGGATAGGAAAAGCCTTCGTCAAAGCCTATATGAAAATACTCACCCTTACCGAATATTTCATAAAGCTCCCTACGCATATCCCTTAATAATTTAATTACATCGTCCCTCTCAAAGTTCCAGCGCCAGCCGTCAGGCGAAAACAAAGTTGCCTTTCTTGGATTCTGATCAAGAACGACGTGCTTACCTAAGTACATTCTTGCGGCGGAAGCGTGACCAAAATGGTTTATCATAGGCACCACCTCAACCTTAAGGTCGCCTGCTTCCTTTAACAATTCAGATATTTCTTTTTTAGTAAAGGATTTATTTTTCCAATGAAGTTCACTCATTGATTCATATTGAAACGTTCCCCAGAATTCAGCCACAATATGGGTGTATCCAAGAACAGCAGCAAGGCGGAAAAGTTTTTTATATGTGCTTAAAGGAACGTTTGGCACAATGCAGAAGTGAATCATTCGTCTTGCAATATTAGGCGCAATATTTTCTTCACCGCAGGGAATAAGAATTTTTTCTTCGCCCTCACATAAGTTTTCAGCTATCGCCTTTCTTAAAATCATAAACAAACAGTTAATTAATGCTCTTTCATCTTTTGCTTTTATGAAAATACCGCTTTTGCAAACAGATATTACGCCCTCGTTATCTTTTAGTTCAACAGATTGGGGGTTGCCTATCTTTATCAAAAGTTCTTCTTGGGGAATAAGTTTTACATTCACAGAACGGTAAAGAAACCCATATATAATCTCCTTTACCCTTTCATTTATTCATTCCTTCGGCATTGAAATTTCAATATCCGAACCAATTACAAAATATTCCATTTTATACCTCCATGAGACGGGGAACGATCCTCTTGTCTCTTTTTGCAAATTCTTTTCTGCTTCAAATTATATGATATTTCTTTATAAAAGTCAATATTGTGGCTCTTATAACCTTTTCTT
>JAZULU010000165.1:0-8044 GCA_045603265.1 Clostridia bacterium | reverse complement strand
TACGTAAAAAAAGCAAGTGCAGAAGAAAACGTACCCTCAATTATAGGGGTAATAAAAAATAAATTAAAAGAAAATATTGAGAACAGTGATTTTATGGTAACTGAATATATAGTTTCGTTGGGCTATAATCCTGATTATTTCCGCAGACTTTTTAAAAAATATACTTCTTTTTCACCATCGGTATATTTAAACAATCTGCGTATGGAAAGGGCAAAGGAACTGCTTTTTGCAAATCCCTTTTTTAGTATAAGCGAAATTGCAAACTTGTGTGGCTTTAAAGATAGCCTGTATTTTTCAACATCTTTTAAACGGTATACAGGGGTAACACCCTCACGGTATAAAAAACAATAGGCTTGAAAATAAAAAGAAATTGTAGTAAAATATAAACATAACTTTTTTACGAGGAATTTTTTATGGCAATTCACAATGATGTTTTTAAAACTATTGATAATTTAACTCCCGAATTTATTAAATTTTGGGAGGATGTTGGCAATATTGAAAGTCCAACGAACTTTAAAGCAGGCGTTGATGCGGTAGGCGATTACTTCGCTTCCTATGCTGAAAAAGAAGGCTGGGAAGTTGAAAGATTTAAGCACGATATCGTAGGCAACGTTGTGTGCATTACGATGAATTCGGGTGTTAAAAATGCGCCCATAACTCTTTCAGGGCATATGGATACTGCCCATAAGGTTGGCTCTTTCGGAACACCTGCAGTAAAAATTGATGAAGAAAATATTTATGGGCCAGGTGTTATGGATTGTAAGGGCGGACTTGTTGCCGCAATGCTTGCAATGAAAGCATTAAAAGCACATTCTTTTATAGAAAGACCAATTCGATTACTTTTGCAAAGCGATGAAGAAAACGTAAGCGCGTACAGTAACAAGGCGACCATAAATTACATTTGCCAAAAAGCCGCTGATTCCATTGCATTTCTTAACTGCGAAAGCACGAGAAAAGGTACGTTGGTTCTTTGGCGCAAGGGCTGTTTGAGATTTTTAGTAACCGTAAAAGGAAA
The DNA here is from genome assembly GCA_045603265.1 of Clostridia bacterium. Lineage (GTDB taxonomy): Bacteria > Bacillota > Clostridia > Christensenellales > QALW01 > UMGS1322. Next base: position 7,029 of record JAZULU010000165.1, on the reverse strand, counting down.
ATCCATTCACGGCTCACGGTGCGCAGAAGGCGGTGTAAGTGCTATTCAGGAAGCCGCATACAAGATAATTAAACTTGAAGAATATCCAAAAGATGTTGAAGGCTTAAGTTTTAACTGCGGAATAGTTAAAGGTGGAACTTTGGCAAATACCGTTCCCGATCTTTGTACTTTTAATGCGGAGATACGTTATAGCACTCAGGCTCAACTTGAAGAGGGAAAAAAGATTTTTGAGGGAATTTTAAGTAAAACGTATCTTGAAGGTACAACTACTTCATGGGAAGTTGAATCATACTGTCCCGCAATGGAAAAAACACAAAAGAATTTTGAACTTCTTGATAAAGTAAACGAGATTTACGAAAAATGCCATATACCCATTTTATCTGCAAGAGGCAGTTTAGGCGGTTCAGATGCGGCTGCGGTAACGGTTGCGGGCATACCTTGTGTTGATGCTATCGGTGTTGCAGGTGATTTTATTCACACCTTAAGAGAATATGCAACGCTAAAATCCTTGCCCGAAGCGGCAAAACGTATTGCTTCGGTATGCTTATATATTTGATAATTATGAGGTAAAAATATGTTTGAACTTATTAAAAATTATCCTGCTGTATATGCGGTAGGCGATGAATATCAGATAACCGTTATGGCAAAATGTGAAATGCTTGTATCGGTAATTATCGACGGTAAAAGATATTATGATGAATCAAATGGGATTATCCGTTCAGGTAAATATCTACACAAAGTGTTGGTGCCTGTTGAAATTCTTGATAAAAGTAAAAAATATACGCTTGTTTTAAGAAAAGTAAATGCGCGTTTAGACTATTATTCAAAATGCGATGATGAAGTAACTTTTGATTTTGATTTTAAACCAGTAGGCGACGGCACAATAAATATTTATCATATATGCGATTGCCACGGTAAATCCGAAACACCAATAAAAGCGGCAGAATATATGAAAAATATGGATCTGCTCATTTTGAACGGAGATATGCCAAATGATGTTAATACTCCCGAAGAATTTGATATAATCCACAACGTTGCAGGATGCGTTACAAAAGGCAATATTCCCGTTGTCTGTGCACGGGGTAATCACGATAATCGCGGCAAATGCGCAGAAGATGCTGATATTTATATGCCTTCAAAAAATGGGGATCTGTTCTATTCTTTCAGAGTTGGCTCCCTTTGGGGCGTAGTGCTTGATAGGGGAGAAGACAGACCTGATGATTTTCCCATGTATGGCAATGTAGTTTGCTTTACACAGTATCGCCATAAGCAGACTGCTTTTTTGGAAAGAATAGTTGAAACGGGCGAATATAAAAAAGAGGGTATCACAAAACGTATAGTTGTTTGTCATACACCTTTTATGTATGCTTATGATGCTCCCTTTGACGTTGACAGTGATGTTAATATGCGCTGGTGTGAACTTTTAAGGGAAGTTAAACCGCATTTTATGCTTTCAGGGCATCATCACACAACTGAGGTGATCTACCCAGGACACAAACACGATAAATTTGGGCAGCCTTGTCCTATAATATTCGGATCAAACCCGTGTATGAAACTTGAAAATGAAGATAAATTTATTGGTTGCGGCATAAAATTTTATGATGATAATATTGAAGTTACCTTTAATGATAATAATCACGCAATCTGCGGAAAAGAAACGCTGAAATAAAATAAGAAACCCGTCAGAAGACGGGTTTCTTCAGAGCACTGACAAACCCTTACAAACATAGGACCCTGCAAAAATTTTGCAGGGTGCTATTTCCATCGTTGCATTTCACTTGCAAAATTCGGTCATTTACGTCTGTGTAAACTCCCTCTTTTGCAAGTTCTGCGCCTTGGCTTGCAAGGGTTTCTCGAACTCTGGCAGTCTGCTGACTTTGTCAGCAGACTGAAACCCGTCAAAAGACGGGTTTTTGTTATTTATCCATGAATTTCTTGCGATATTCAGCCCAAATGCGGTCGCGTTCAACAGAACGGATTCTGCGGAAGGCTTCAACGGTAATATCCCAGGTACGTTGGGGATCTTGTGAAGCATAGTTATTGGACTGACCGCCCATATAACTCCAAGCCATAATTGTTCGTGCGCCTGCATCATATGCGGCTTCGGTACCGTGAATGATCTCTTCCTCATAGCCTTTTTTGAAGCAATAACTTTGGATCCAAACGTTATGATCCTTATTGAATTTTTTGCAAATATCAAGATTTTTCTTTGCACCTTTATAAACGCGCTCGTAAGGATCAACGGGGTTTGATGAATGCCAGTAAGGATCGCAACCGATGTTCTGAATATTGGGAAGGCAACAAATTCTATCAATAACGTCAAGATAAATACCGTGTTCAGCCTCAAGCATGACGCAAACAACGTTGTTCATGCCAAGTGATGCACTGTAAGTTGTAATATCATCCAAATAATCAACGATAGTATCTGTGCGGAACTGTTCAACCTCTTCATCGGGGCGAAGGGGCATTGGATGACCGTACTTTTCTTCAAAAAGTTTTTTACATCTTGGGCAACAGCAAGCATAAACTTCCTGCCCTTCATCATCCTTGCGCTTAGGAATGTTAGGCTCATCCCACATTAAAGTTTTTCCGCCTGCTTCGCGAACTGCATCGATCCAGTTTTTAACAAATGTGCGAAATTCCGGACTGTTAAGGCAAGCGTGAACGGGCATCATTGTGCCGTTGCTTAAATACATATGTGCTTCGGGATGATAGGCAAGAAAATGGGATTTATCTCCGGGAGGGCCTCCAAGACCCCAGTTATCAACCCAAACGTCAAGGCCGTTATCTTCGGTGATCTTGAAAATATCTTTCATAATTACGTTGTGTCTGTCCCAGTCGGTATGTGAGAACATATGCACAACAATATCCATATCTGCTTTTGCAATACGGCGCATATCCTCCTGAACGTGGGAGGGCATACGGTTACCGTGATAGGCAACGCCTGTTTTTAATGAACGTACCATAATAAAATCTCCTTTGTTTTTTTATTATTTTAACAAATGAAAAATGTCAAGTCAATAGTAATTATTGCTACAAATATAGTAATTTTTGCTCAGTTTATGGAAAACTATATGGTCGATATATTGACTTTTATATTTAATTATGATATATTGTTTTTTTGAGGTGAAAAAATTGAAAAAATCAGTTGTACGCATTATAGCGATTGGCGTTGGTACCTTGCTTTTCTTGCTATTTTTTGGTGTAGAAATTCTTAATCAATATTCGCTGTGGCAAGAATTTGGAACTCTGAAATATTCAAGTTTTTTTGCGATGTTATCTGAAAGATGCTTTGGCGCGCTTGTGGTTTCGTTAATTATAGGCATAGCACCAATTATTGTTGGTGAAATTATTATTTTCATAAATAAAACTCAAAAAAAATAAAGGCTCTCATTTTTGAGAGCCTTAAGTTTTATTCTATTCCTGCAATAACGCCAACGTCTTTTAAGATATATTTGGGGCGGTAGGGGAATTTGTCAAGATCAGTTACTGTTGTTACGCCAGAAAGAACTAAAACAGTATCCATTTCAGTTTCGATGCCTGCGATAATATCAGTATCCATTCTGTCACCAATAATTGCCGCATCGATTCTGTGGCAATTAAGTTTCTTTAATGCGTGGCGCATCATAAGTGGATTAGGCTTGCCAACGTAATAGGCTTTTCTGCCCGTTGTAAGTTCGATGGGCGAGATTAAAGCACGACAAGCGGGGATAATTCCATCCTCAGAAGGATCAGTTAAATCGCTGTTTGTGCCGATAAGTTTTGCACCGTTCATAACAAGACGTGATGCCTTTTCGATCTGCTCATAGTTAAGAGATTTTGTTGAGCCGAAAACAACGTAATCAGGATTAATATCGTTCATTGTAAAGCCTGCTTCGTACATAGCGTAGGTAAGACCGGGCTCACCGATAACGTATGCACTGCCGCCGGGGCATTGGCTTTTTAAAAAACTTGCCGTTGCCTGAGCAGAAGTATAAAAATGTTCTTCACCAACGTTAAGCCCCATACGCTCCAATTTCTGCGCAAGTTCGCGGGGCGATCTGCCTGAGCCGTTAGTTAAGAAAAGATAATTTTTATTATTCTCTTCAAGCCATGCAATAAAATCCTTAACATGGGGAATAAGTTCGTTGCCGTGATATATAACGCCGTCCATATCGCATATGAAATTTTGTTTGTTGCGTAAAACCGAAAGATCCATAATTTTGCCTACCTTTGTATTTTTTGTTATCTATATAATATCACAGTTGACAAATTTTGTATATCAAATAATTTGTGATATTTATATTTACAATAAAACATAAAAATGTTAGAATATATCAAAAAAAAGGGGGGACATATGTATGTTAAATAAACTTTGTTATGAACTCTTAAAAAAATGGTGTGATAAAATGGTTGAAATGCAAATAACTGAGCGCAACCATAAAGGTTTGTTTGGCGGTGTTTTATGTGAGTCCTGCGGATATATTCACGGCAGGTGTGCTGATGCTATATATCCGATGATTACTATGTACAGTAAAACAAAAGACGAAAAATATCTTAAATGTGCCGAAAATCTTTTTTATTGGCAGAAAAATAACGTTAGAAGAAGTAGTGGCCTTAATATGAATGACACTTTTAATACTTGGTATGGTGTAACTGAGTTTTATCAAATATCATTGGGACTTACACTTTTAACGCATAAAGATGTTATCCCTGAAGAAATTTATAATTTATGGTATGATGACTTTTTTTCTGTAACGGAATCTATTTATAAGATGCCCCTGTTTATTTACCGAAAAGGCACTACCGTAGCAACAAATTACCTTGTAGCGTATCTCACTTCGATGGCTGTTGCATATAAAGTTATAGGTGATGAAAAATATGAAACAGAAGCTATTGCTCAGGAAGATAATATCTTAGAAATGATAACTGAGGATGGTCATTTTTACGGTGAAGCAGGCGGGTTAAGGTGTACGGAAAAAGGCCATAAAAACATTGACCTTGGCTATAACGTAGAAGAATCTATCGGCAATTTTGCTCTTTACGCACAACTTCTTGACCGTGAAGAAATTTTGAAAATTTGTGCTGAACTTTTGAAAAAATCGGCAGAGTTTATGTTGCCTGACGGTGCATGGGACAACTCTTGGGGATCTCGTGCGGTTAAATGGACATATTATGGAAGCAGAACATCTGATGGTTCGCATTTTGCATTTAGAATTCTTGCTGATTATGATCCTATGTTTTATGAAATGTGCTTAAGATACACTCTTTTGATGAAAGAAATGACTTTTGATGGGTTGCTTTCAGGTGGCAAAATGTATAAAGAGGCGGAAATGGCGCCTTGTGTACATCATGCCTTTGCACATGCAAAAACATTGGCGCATGTTGTTGATAATCCCTTTAAAATGCAGAAAAGAACTTCGATCCCCCGAGATGAGGAATATGGTTTTAAAAATCTGGAAAGTGCAGGTGTAACGTTAGTTTCTATCGGCGATTTCCGTGGAACAATGTCTGCAACATCTTTGAAGTTTGATGCAAATCAAACTATATCGGGCGGAAGCATAACCTGCCTTTATAATTTAAATTACGGTGTGATTTTTTTATCAAACGGAAGACGGTTTGTAAATGGCGAACCTACAAATATGCAGATTCACTACGATGTTTATAACGACACTTGTCAAACATTGCGTATTGATAATGGTGAGTTTTCATCGATGCTTTGCCTTGATGCAGAAACGTTTGTTGATGATAATACTTATACGGCAAAAGGAAAATTGACAAATTTTGGTGGTGTAACTTCAACTGATTATCAGTTATCATATACATTTTTTAAAGATACCGTAAAAATTACGGCAAAGGGGAATGGTATTTTACAATTACCTATTGTATGTGCATACGATAAGGAAGTTGAATTTAGCGATAATACTGTTTCTTTTGATAACGTTATTATTTCATCGAATAAGAAAATAAATTTTAGAGAAGGGTATTATAAGAACAGAATTTTTAATCCTGTAGGCGGATTTGCAGCATTGCCGTTGTATGTTGAGATTTCTAATGGAGAAGAACTGGAAGTCTTAATGAAAATTGTTTAAAAATGTTGGATCTAATAAAATAATTTATTAATAATTAAATAAAAAGGAAAGGCGTGGTTAAAGTATGGGGATTAAGTGTGATGTGTGTGGAGGAAATATTATAGTACAAGCGAATGGGGTTGCTGTATGTGATGGTTGTGAATTACAGTATTCTATAGAAAGTCTTAAGAATAAAATTAATTCTAAGCATAGTAACGATAGTACTAAGGCAAATAAATCTGAATCTGGTATTCTTAATAATCATTTAAATCTTGCAAAATCATATTTGCGAAATAATGATAAGGATAGTGCTAAAAAAGAAGCAGAAAAGGTTTTGGAACTTGATTTTTGTAATGCTGATGCATGGGAGATAAAGGTAATTGCCGCAGATTGTATGTTGAATGATGCTGCGATATTTTTTTGTGCATATTATAATTCGGTTAAAGATGATGAAATAAAAAAAGAAAGAGCAATTCGTTTTTTTTACGATAACTTTGGAAACAAAAATGATAATGTTAGTAGCGATATGTACAGGCGTTACACTGTTTTTTCAAATATAGACGCTGGATTAAAAGCTATGGAAGCATTTGCAGATATTGATAATGAGTTTTGTGCATGTTTTTCAAAATGCTTTTTCGATGCTCGTATAAAAAAGAATGATAATATAAAAGCAAAAGATCAGTGGGGGGATTGGGATTCAAGTCAGTTTTCAGATTGTATTTATGAATTATGTAGACATAGTGAATATTTAGAATTACATAGTGGTATTATTCAACATCTTGATATTGAAACTTTAAATAGGTTTAAAGAGTTTATTGAAAATGAGATAAACACAATCGATCGTTTAATGCGCCTTAAAAAATCAATAACAGGATATGATGGACCAGAAGAACGTGTGAAGAAAGCAGACGCAAGTTTTAAAAAATGTCTATCTGCGTTAAGTAAAAGATCATCACAATTAAATAAAGAAAAAATTGAT
>JAZULU010000164.1:0-7680 GCA_045603265.1 Clostridia bacterium | reverse complement strand
TTTTATGAAAATAAAAAAAGCACCTAAAAGGTGCTTAAAAGAACATAACTACTCCGCTTATTATCATACCGATATATATGATTTTTTTTAATTTTTCGGAGTCAAGTTTATCAAAAACCTTGCTTCCGATAAAATCACCTGCCATACAACCAATAAGTCCAATTAAAGAATAAAATATAACCTTTAAATCAATTAATCCATTTATGGCACGCATTGCCGTTGCATAAATATTCGTAACAAAAAAGAAGAACTGTATAGTTGCAAAATATATAATATTATCATTTGTGGCTTTACTTAAATAAAGTACCGCAGGAGGTCCCCCCGTCGAAAAAAGTCCGCTTAAAATACCGCTTAAAAATCCCGAAATAATTCCATTGGCAACGCTGGAACCAATTTTTATTTTTCTGTCAAAAAACAAAAAATATAAACTCAATAATATAAGAACGTTACCTAAAAGAATCTTAAATATTTTTCCCGATACGACCGAAGAAAAATATACAGCAATGGATATGGTAATAACAGAAGCAACGATCATCGGCAAAGAAGTTTTAAAGTCAATTTTTTTCCTATATTTAACCGTATTGAAGCCTGATGTTGCACAAGAAAATATAGATGAAATTGATGCTGATGCAGTATGTGACGACATAAAATGTGGCATAAAAAGCATTGCAAATATGCCCAGTCCAAATCCGCTTACTCTTTGTACAAATCCCGCACCTGTCCCGACAAGCACAAGGAAAATACAATGCAACCACTCCATAAGAAAATCCTTTCAGTTAAATTTTCAAAAAACTCTTCCAATAAGTATATGTTTTATTTATACCCTGATCAGCATCGGATTTTTCGCACTTAAATTTATAGCCCGGTGCGCTTTCTATAGTCACTACGCCTTCAAATAAAATATTTTTAAGAACGTCAGCTATTATCTTTAAATCTAAAGTTCCGTTTTCAAGGAAATAATGAAGGTCCTCTTTTCCGTCATTATTGTGAAGATGAATTTCAAAAACGGGAAAATTCTTTGATTTAAAGGCTTTTAAGAAGTCTTCAAAGGTAGGTTTTTCATTAACAGCGCATTCATCGGGCGAATTGCAAAATAACGTTAACCCCTCTTTAACCTTACCGCATATACGAATGTACATATGCCCAACGTCAACAAGATATCCAAAGCGCTCATTTCCTTTTAAATGTTCTATCTGACTTTTTTCTTTATCATTTAGTCCAAAGTCCTCAAGCGCGATTTTAGAGGATGAAACCTTTAATAAAACGTAATCAACGTACGGCCTTATATTATCTCTGATTTTTTCCGGAACATCAAAAGACAAAATCGACAAAGCCTTATATTTTTCTTGCCACGCAGCAATTAAATCAATAGTTTTTTTAAAGTCTGAAACAGTTTCCGCTGAATGATCAACAGGCATTTTATGATGAACAGTAAGTATAATATTATATTTTTTAATAAGCTCTGCTAATCTTTCAGATAAATCTTCGTGTTCGCACACATAAGACATATGTGCCCCGTGAAGGCTGACACTCTCAAAACCGCATTCAGCAAAATAAACTACGTTTTCAAGAATATCTCTGTGAGGATAATGCCAAGTTGCCAATCCGTTTTTCATAAAAATCCACTCCCACAAACTGCTAAATGTATAGAAAACCACTTATATCCTTTAGATAAAAGTGGTTTTACTGGCGACCCGAATGGGGCTCGAACCCACGACCTCTAGCGTGACAGGCTAGCGCTCTAACCAGCTGAGCTACCGGGCCAAATATGATGGTGGGAACAATAGGGCTCGAACCTATGACCCTCTGCTTGTAAGGCAGATGCTCTCCCAGCTGAGCTATGCTCCCATCGATTAACGTAGTTATTATATTATAAACTATTTTTCTTGTCAATCAATTTTTATTATTATAGGAAATAAATTTTATAGAATAAGGAATAAAGTATAAAAGCGTCAGCACAAAAGCACCATGCTGACGCCCTTTATAATTCTTTAATCCCTGAAATAAAGGTCTCTCGTATAGACTTTATCAATAACGTCCTTTATCTCGTCGTGATATCTGTTTGCAATGATCACGTCAGATATCTCCTTAAACTCATTGATATCGCGAATAACACGGCTGTTAAAGAAGGTATCATCACGCATAGTAGGCTCATAAACCACAACTTCTATGCCCTTTGCTTTTATTCGCTTCATTACCCCCTGCACTGAACTTTGACGGAAGTTATCACTGCCAAACTTCATTGTCAACCTATAAACCCCTACGATCTTAGGATTTTTGGCAATTATCTGATCCGCTATAAAATCCTTTCGCGTTCCGTTTGCCGAAACAATAGCCGAAATAATATTCTGAGGCACGTCATTATAGTTTGCCAGCAGTTGCTTGGTGTCCTTAGGAAGACAATATCCGCCATAGCCAAAGGATGGATTATTATAGTGATCTCCGATTCTCGGATCAAGACCTACACCTTCAATTATGGACCTACTGTCAAGTCCGCGAACTGCGGCATAAGTATCAAGCTCATTGAAAAAGGAAACTCTTAAGGCAAGATAAGTATTGGAAAAAAGTTTAACTGCTTCTGCTTCGGTAGGCTCCATAAATCTTACTTCAATATTTTCCTTTTCAGCACCTTGCTTTAACAGTTCCGCAAATAATTGTGCATACTTATACAACCGTGCATTTTTTACGGGAACGCCCACAATGATTCTGCTGGGATAGAGGTTGTCGTATAACGCTCTGCCTTCCCGTAGAAATTCAGGACTGAAAAGAATATTATCGCAAGTATACTTCTCTCTTACTGCATTTGTGAAGCCAACGGGAACTGTTGATTTTATGATCATTACCGCATCGGGGTTGGCTTTTATCACCTGCTGAATAACCTTTTCAACAGTAGAAGTATCAAAATAGTTCTTTTTTTCATCATAATTGGTGGGCGTAGATATTATTACAATATCCGCATCCTTGTAGGCGCTATCGCCATCAAGCGTTGCCTCAAGGTCAAGCTTTTCATTTTTGAAAAATTCCTCAATCTCCTTATCCTTTATAGGTGATTTTCTGTTGTTGATCATTTCAACCTTGGCGGGGATAACATCCACCGCTTTAACCGTATTATGTCTGGACAAAAGAACTGCCACAGAAAGCCCCACATAACCGGTTCCTGCTACTGCTATTTTCATAAAACACTCTCCTTAAATATGTGTTATCACGCAGGCAGAGTTATTCTGTCCGCGTAAAATATACAGTTGCGACCTCGTCCCTATGGTGTTTCCTATGGCAACAAAGTTTGCAATTATATTCTTTATTTATTTTTTATCAAGATAAAATTCTTTATACCACTTGGCAAAGTTTCTCAAGCCTTGCCTTAAGGTAGTTGACGGCTTAAAGCCGAAATCACGTTCAAGCGCTGAAACGTCAGCATAAGTTATGGGGACGTCGCCTGCCTGCATAGGTACAAGCTTTTTATGTGCTTCAAAATCATAGTCTTCAGGCAAAACGCCTGCCGAAACAAGCTCCTGCTGAAGAATATCAACAAAATCAAGAAGATTTTCAGGACTGTTGTTACCTATATTGTATACTCTGTAGGGAGGCAAAGGAAGTCCATCTTCCCCGTTTACTTTTTCAGGAGCACAGCACATAACACGCTTAACGCCTTCAACGATATCGTCAACGTAGGTAAAATCACGTTTGCAGTTACCAAAGTTGAATATTTCAATAGTTTCACCTTTTAAAAGTTTGTTGGTGAAGCCGAAATATGCCATATCAGGTCTGCCTGCAGGACCATAAACTGTGAAGAAACGAAGTCCCGTTGACGGAATATTATAGAGTTTACTGTAAGAATGTGCAAGAAGTTCGTTGGATTTCTTCGTTGCTGCATAAAGTGAAACGGGATTGTCCACCTTATCATCTGTTGAATAAGGAATCTTCTTATTTGAACCATAAACTGATGAGCTTGAGGCATATACAAGATGCTCAACGGGATTATGTCTGCACGCTTCAAGAATATTGTAAAAACCGATAATATTTGATTCAATATACACATCAGGGTTGGTAATTGAATATCTTACGCCTGCCTGAGCCGCAAGATTTACCACAACCTGAGGCTTGTATTCCGCAAAAATCTTATCAATGAGTACGCGATCTGCAATATTGCCCTTAATAAAAGTCCAGGTAGGATCAAGTTTATTTAACTTTTCAAGGCGGTACTCTTTAATTGAAACGTCATAATAATCATTCATATTATCAAGACCAATAACCTTTGCGCCCTCTTTGAAAAGAACCTCACAAAGATTTGAGCCGATAAAGCCTGCCGCGCCCGTTACAAGAACAACTTTATCTTTTAATTGAACGTTTTGTGTTAACATTTTATCCCCTCATATTCTTTCTGTACTTTTTCATAACTTTCAAGATTACCAATATCATAGCGTTTGCCGGGCATCTCAAAAGCGTGAACAGGTGTAACCCCGGAAAGCCAAGCAATATAACTGCCAGGTGCATCTGTTCCGCAGCCTGCTTCAATACCTTTTTTAACAAGACGGGCATCCTCTTTAGTGTAATAATAGAATGGAGGACAGCACCAATGTGTGGCAGGTTCAGGTGATTTTTCGGTCATATTGAGAATCTTATCGTTTTCATTAATGGTAACAACACCGCATTTTAAAAGTTTTTTGAATTCAGGTTCATAATAGCGCATTATGCAGGATGTGTTTTTCTTTTTAGCATATTCAATAAACCTGCAAAGGCTGAAATCAAGAAGATTATCGCCTGCAATAACGAGCATATCATCATCAAGATCAAGTTTTTCTATGGCAAACTGAATATCACAAACTGCACCAAGGCGAGTTTCGTTGGTGCTTGTGCCATCATCAACTACAGTGATGTTTTTTCTGTCCTTTGCCCAGGAGGCAAAATGCTCATAAAACTTATGATTGGAAATTACTATATATTCGTCAACTTCATTTGACATATCAATGTCTTCAATAAGCCAATCGAGAATTGCTTTCCCCTGCACCTCAAGCAACGGCTTGGGAAAATTTTCAGTTAAGGGATAAAGCCTTGTTGCGTAACCTGCCGCAAGAATAATACATTTCATAATTTAACTCCTTAAAGTTCAACGCCGTCAGCACTGTGGCAAACGTGAACGGAATATTTGCCCTCAAGATGAGGAAATTCCTTAAGATACTTTTGAGATACTTTTTCGATTATACTTTCTCTATAAGACGGATCGCAAAGTGCCATACAACAGCCCTTAAAGCCTGCGCCTGAGAATCTTCCGCCGTAGATGCCGTCAGTTTCGGTCATAATATCATAAAGTGATTTCAGTTCAGGTGGGCCCGTTTCATAATTATATATTGATGACTTTCCGCTTTCAAAGGAAAGTTTTCCAAAGGCTTCAATATCACCATTTCTCCAGGCTTCTGCTCCTTTGAGCACACGTTCATATTCACTATACCAATGTTCTGCCCTCTTTGCCCAATTCTCAGGAAGTTTGTCCTTATGCTTTCTGAAAACCTCAACGGGAACGTCACGCAAAAATGCCTCGTTGAATTTGCCGTACTCCATTCCCTCAAAAGCCATTAAAGCATAGGCGGCACTTTTGCACTCGTCAACGCGCATATTGAACTTTGAGCCTGCAAGTGTGCGCTCAATGCCTGAGAAGAAAATGATTATATCATAAGGCTTCATTTTTGGGTTTGTGGGAATAAGCTCATAGGAATCATCTAATGTATCAAGATACAAAAGATGATCTTTTTTGGAATAAACCTCACAAGACTGATCAAGTTTTCCGCAAGAAACGCCAACATATTCATTTTCTGCCTTTAAAGCAGTCATAATCATTTCATGTTCAGATAAGTGAATGTTATTCACCTTACAAAGAGCCGACAAAAAGGCGATAATAACTGCCGCCGAAGAAGAAAGTCCACCAATAGGCAACTCACCCTCAATTACACCGCAAATGCCTACTGATAATGGATGCTTTTTATTAAGCATCATCGTTGCTCCGCGAAGATAATCTGCCCAATCGTTTTCCTTTTCCTTGGGAACGGAATTAACGTGGAACTGTGCCCTTTTTTCAAATTGTAAGGACGCCAACTCAACAACACCGTTCATCTTTGGGCCGTAAGCGATGTGTATGCCCTTATCTATAGCAAGCCCCGTAATTTTACCGTGCTGATGATCAGAATGTGCCCCTAACGGACATATCCTGTACGGGCAAAAAGCCACACCAGCAGGTGATTTTTTATATGTTTGTTCGAAAAGATCTACACAGGTCATTTATAACACCCCATTATTTTGTTGCACCTTTTAAAAAGTTTTTAATCATTTTAAAATCTTCTTTCTGAATTACAACAAGCTTATAAATTGAAATTCCGCTGACTTTACGGAAATATACCAAGAAGCATATTCCACACACACAATATGATACTACTGATGTTATTGCCGCACCAAACATTCCAATTAATGGAATAAGGCATAAATTGCCTATTATGTTGACAATAGCTGCTGTCCCTAAAAAGATTAGATTGATTACACGCTTCCCTTGTGAAATATTATAAGAATATATCATTTTATAAAAAATCATTCCAATAACACCGGCTAACATGATGACCATTATCGGGTATGCGTCTTTATATTCAGGACCGTACATCAAATTCATTAGAGGCTTTCCTATTAAAATAAGTAAAATCAATGCAACAAAGCATAATGCCAAATTTATGCGCAATACTTTTGCTACTTCTTCTTCTCCTTTTCCTTTTACTAATTTTGAAAGAAGTATATCTTTTACCGAATCAGGTATGAGCCATATTTTTTGTGCAAGACCTACACCCAAAGAGTAAACACCTATTTCACCATATGGAACATCCATTAACTTCATCATTTGTATATCAACTTTATAATTTATCGTCATACACATATATACAAGCATAGGAATAAAACCAAATTTAATAAACTGCCATATCCTACTTAAATCAAATCTTATACTAAATAGATTTACCCTCACATTTGAAAAAGAAATGACTAAATTTGCAATATGTACTAAATAACAGTAAATAATGACTCTTGGTTCATCAGCTTTGCCCGTCATCCATAAAAGCAAAACCGCTACGATTTCCGTTATACTTATAAAAATTGAATTCATATTGCGTCGTTTAGGCCATTCGATCAAAACAATATAATTCAACTGCTTTATATATACACTAACAGGGATCAAAGTTATTGCAATCGCTAAGTATATGTTTATATTAAAATAGAACATTATAGCTGCTATTATTATTGATACACTTTCAAGGACCACAAACATAGACGAAATATTCTCAACATACTGTTTAAATATCATTGGTTCCATCTTTTTAAAATATGGATACGCCTGATATACCCCGAGTCCCAAAAACGTAGCATAAATCGAAATATCATTTTCAATAACGGCAGTAATTCCTTTAAATTCTTTGCCAAAGTATCGTGCCAATAAAACACTTAATACAACACCAATTACAACTCCTATAACTTTAGCAAATACTGAAAAAATATACTCATTATTTATAATTGTTTTTATAAATTTAACTATTTTCTTCATCAAGATTTTTAAGTCCTTTTATGAACGTGTCAAAAATAATTTTTGCATTTTGTTGTGGTTCAATAGAAGTATCTATTTCAATTAAATATTTAGAATCAATAACTTCA
>JAZULU010000163.1:0-8534 GCA_045603265.1 Clostridia bacterium | reverse complement strand
CCGTTTTTAAGCGATGCACTCACTTCAAAAGCACCGCGGGCAAGAAGCTTGTCAAAACGAACGTCATTCCAGGCGGGATAGCGAGAATATCTGTTGTCAAAACCTTCTTGAGCAAAGCCGTTAATCAACATGCGCTCGTTTTCCGTTTCGCCGGTAGGCATTGCCGGGAAAATGCGTATGATTCCACCGTTTGATTGCATAAGCATTTCGTTTACTGCGGCAAGAAGTTCACCGGTAAACTCCATCATGCAGGGGTAATAAAGAGGTTGACGCATAATAAGACAATAGTTCATAAAACGTTCGGTTTCTTCTGCAGAAAGTCCGTTTGAGCGAAGCATATGATCAAGACCCATTTCGTATAAAAGACGAAGTGCTCTTTGACCGTCACCCATTCTTGCGCTGACTGCGGAAAGCCAACTTACCTGAAAAACACCGATTTCACAATTATTTTCAAGGAATTTTACAGTGTTCATGACGACCTTTTTAAGTTTTTCATCGCTTTCAATATCAATTTCACCGGTGGGAAATACAGGCATAAGCATACTTGGATGACGTATCCACAAGTTTTTTGGTGCATCCTCAGAATCAATAAAACGTTCACCAAATTCATCTGTTGCAGCAGCATATTTAGGAAGATTTTCCAAAAGATGGCGAATATCGTCAAGCAATTCGTTGTTATCGTTGAGAATTTTTGCCGCCTCCAGAGTGAAGGTGAGCATATATTTTACACTTGCAACAGTAATCACCGTATTATGTGCAAGCGGCCCTTGCTCAGGGGAAATGTCAGGGTAAACAATGAATTCTTTGCGGTTTTTATCATATTCAAAAAGTTGAAGGGCAAATTTGCATAATTTAAGGAAAAGAGGATATGCTTCATTTCTAAGATAATCTGCATCTAAAGAATATTCATACTGTGACCAAAGGTACTGTGCGCACCAAGGCCATGTGGAAAAATAGAAAGCGTAGGGGTAATCAAGGGCTACACCATCAAAGTTATGGACGTCTTTTGCAAATTGCTCAGCAAGTTCAACATAAGAAAGTAATCCGTCGGAAAAAACTTTGCCTAAATCCAGGCGGTTGCTTGAGAAAACGCCTGCAAAGGCGGCCTGAATATTTACGTCCCAGTACCACATGCTGCCCCAAAGATTAGGGTGTTTTATGTCCCATAAACCGTTAAGTCCGCAGGCGTGATGCTTCATTATTCCGTTTTTACCGGAACAACAGTCAAGGGCATATTGGTTTATATAATAAACTTTTTCAAGGAATTTGTCGGGCAAGGTAACAGAAGATCTGTCAAAAAAGTCTTTCCAGTAAGTTTTGTGCTCTTTTTTAAGTTCATCAATGATTAAAAGGGATTTTTCCATTTCATTAAGACCTGAAAAAAGAACGTCGTCATAATGCCATGAGGTAAAAATGCCGGCAAGAATTTTTACGTTTTCTTCCTGATTTTTCAGAAGAATGTTATTGTTTTCAAGTTGACCTATACAACCGATAAGTTTAACGATACCGCAAAAAGAAAAAGTCTTTTTTTCGCCTAAAAGCATATTGACTTTATATGAGAAAGTTGTTTCGTCTATTTGTGCATATTGAATGTCAGGCATATCAAGACTGCGCTGAGGCGAAATTCCTATTGATATGGAATCAACATATTGTGCGCCTTTTACTTCTGAAAGAACCAGATCTTTTCTTAAAATGCACGTTTCCATGTGGAAAGTATTATCAATATCAAGGGAAACGGTAGCCTTTTCAATATCAAGACAAAGAAGCGTTTCTTCTCTTTTAAGGTTTTTTGAAAGTTTGAATAAAAGTTCGCCTGTCTGCGGATAACTTCCGTCAAAACTCCTTACCGAATAAGATTGTCCAATGTTTTTATCAAGGCGGTAATAAGTGAAACTTTCGCCTTTTTTTGGTTGATTCCTTTGGGCGCGGGCTATTGTTTCCTTACGATATTCGCCGGGATTTTTTGCTAAAGGAGATGCCTTTAACTTGTCCTTTGGCAAAACGTTTTCGCTAGTGTTATAATATATTTCATAATGGTTTAAGGGCAGAAAAAAATTTCCATCACAGTAATATGCCATAGCACCAAAAACGCCGTTGCCTAAAGGCAGGGCATTTTTCCAACTATTTTCAGTATTTTTAAATATAACAGAGTGCATAAAGAAACCTCCTATTTATGCTATAAGTTTAGCATAAAAGGAGGTTTTGTTCAATCTTGTTTTTTTTAAAAACAGATTTATTCCATATAAAAACAGAAAATATACATGTGCATCAGCTAAAACTTTTTAATTCAATTTTGTCGCCTATTGCACAGAGAAAGAGAAATATTCCTCTTTTTTTGCGTTATATGAAAAATTAGATTCCGGTTTTCAAAGGATTTATTCTATATTTCTTTTTGCAGATCTCGCTTAAATCGGGTTCTTCCCATGAAGAGTTAAGATCGGTGATTCCCAGATCACTGGGGGTACGATAATCGGGAAGATTATCTCTCAAAGTCAGTTCTTCCCTTATTGCTTGAAGATACTTAAAGCCAAATTCGTGGGAAGGTGCAACGTAGTGTCCTTCATCCCATTCATTCCAGTTATCGATCATGAAAATTTTTCTGCCGTAAGAGTTTTCGGGAAGGGCATCTGCCATTTCTTTCATCTTTTTTATGATTTTTCTGAAATTTTCAGGAGATTGATGGTAAATAGTTTCGTTGCGGAAAAATTCGTAACCCTTTTTTGCCCATGCTTCGGAATGGCGGGGAGTGCAATCACGGAAGCATGAAACGGTAGGCGTGTGCCGTAAAGGAGAATTTTCAAAACGGCTTTTTAATATGTCACACTGTCCGTTAAAGATTTCTTCTTCCGAGGGATAATTTTTTTCGGGAGAATAACTTGAAGAGTAAGTAAAGTGAAAATCATAACCGCGATTATCACAATCTTTAAAAATCTCTTTTTCTTTTTCGCCCTGATATCCCCACAGACAGCAGGCAATAATAAGCCCTGAAAAACCTTTTTCTTTCATATATTCACGGCATTTTTCAAAGGTTTCAAGTTGTTCGTCAACAGAAGAAAAAGCATCGTCCAAAATATGTTTCTGACAAACAAAAAGCACAGGTTTATTATCGATCTTTAAATAATTTTCTCGCCTGAAATAATTTTCGTACCAGAAAGGCATAAGATTATTTAAAAGATCGTCTCTTGTAGTATTTGCCCAACGCGGATTGTTTTCGAACATAATGGCAAAATTCATTAAGGACTGATACTTTGAGTGGAAAAAGCCTTCGTGTAAAGCGTGAACGCAACGAAGATGCTGGCGTTTTACGGGCATGTTTTCAAACTCCTTGTATCTGTACCAGCAATGGATAAAACAATTTATGCCGTGTTCCAAAGCCCATTTTGTTTCAAAGTCTGAAACAACGGGATTCTCTTCATCATAATATCCCATTAGCGGAGTTCGCTCCGGAAAATCATGAAGATCGTCAAAGCCATTGTGTATACCCGAACAATCTTTTTTCCACGCTGCGTAATAATGAGCCGCAACGATTCTGTCGGTTGGTGCAGGGCTGGGCGCAGGTATGTAATCTTCAAGTTTTATGTTATACATAATAAACCTCTAAAAACTTAAAAGCCTTCTAATTCCTTATAGAAATCTGCTTTTTTCATGAAAGCAACATAATCGTTAATATCAATTTTATCGCCGATAGCACCGATAAAGTGGTTGGTGCCGATTTCATCGCCTGACCATGAAATAATATAATATTCGCCGTTCTTTTCTTTAAAAGTGCCAAGTTCAAGTTTCGTATCGGTGTTGACCGTAACTTTTCCCTTTGCCATGGTTTTTTTGGAAAGTGCCTCGGTAACGGTAAAATCAACGGTTACGTCGGTTAATCTGTCATTAATAGCGCAGATGGTAACGTTGCCATTTTCGTCAGGCTCATCTATCATAATGTTGAAAGGCTGTTGAGCACGTTTAATATAACCGTAAGCAAGTTTCTTAGTACCGTACCAGTCAACGATCGCATCGGAAACTTGAGGCCAACCGTCAATAATATTCCACCACAAAATGCCCCAGCGGTAGTTTTTCTGTATGCGGAAATGCTCAATAAAGAATTTAACCGCTTCGGCCTGAGAGATCTGACTCTTTAAAGCATAACTTTCAATATCGCCCTCGGCAGAGCCAAAAAGACGTTCAACCTGACGTGTCATTAAAGAAATTCTGTATGCCCAAGGAGAGATGATGCTTGCTTCGGGGCAGGCGGCATGAATAAGCCA
Organism: Clostridia bacterium; assembly: GCA_045603265.1. Taxonomy (GTDB): domain Bacteria; phylum Bacillota; class Clostridia; order Christensenellales; family QALW01; genus UMGS1322. The sequence goes on along the minus strand of JAZULU010000163.1, from coordinate 4,278 downwards.
ATGGGCATCTTTGCAAATTTTGCCGTCGCCGCGGTTTGAAATGTGATCTTCGCCAATAAATTTTCTTAAAGATTCGGGGGAAGGACAACCGTGATATCCCGTTTCCGAAGCAAAATGGCAAACTGAATTTTTGTTATAATAATCACCCTTAAAATAATCTCTCGGACCCCAAAGATGATCTTCAGCAGGTTTTAAAGTCTTAAAAGCTTCATTATCAAGATAGGGTGAAGATGGAATAAAGGGACGTGTGCCGTCAATACGGCGAATTACATCAGGTAACACCTTTCTCGTTAAAACGTTGTCATTGGGATTTTTCTGGTGCATAGTTTTTCCGTTTGATGATTGTCTGTCCCAAACAAACATATAATCGCATTCGTTATCACCTGACCACAAAGCAAGGGAAGCATGATTGCGGAATTTTTTAACAACAATTTCGGCTTCTTCCTTTAAAAGTGTTTGGAAACGTTCATCTTGCGGATAAGCACCGCAGGCCATTGAGAAATCCTGCCAAATTAAAATACCGTGTTCATCACAGTAATCGTATAAAATTTCGGAGGGATAAGCGTTTCCGCCCCAGCAACGGAGCATGTTGCACTGAAGGCCATTTAAAAGTTCAAGTCCGCGTAAAGTAAATTCATCGTGACGTGATGGGAAAGCATCGGTGGGCACCCAGTTTGTGCCAAGGCACATAATGGGCTTGTTGTTTACGATAAAGCGGAAAGTTCCGTTTTCGCCTGAACAAGAGGTGCGCTCAAGGTCGATAAGGCGCACGCCCGCTTTAAAGGTAACGGAATCAACTTCTTCACCCTTATATAAAAGGGTAAAGGTGGTATCGTAAAGATTCTGCTCACCGTGATTTTTAGGCCACCACAATTTTGCATTTTCAATATCAAAATGAATTTTTGCGTTGACAGAATATAACTGATGATTGTGTTCAAAGGAACTTTCACCGCAGGATCCTTTGATTTTTACGGTAAAATCCCTTAAATCGTCTTTTTGGGTAAAAATGCGGATATCCGCCGTCATTTTTGCAGTTGTATCATTAATGTGATTGGTATAAATTCTGTAATCCTCAAAACGGTCAACGTTTTTATAAAGGATGCTAACGGGACGCCACAAGCCTGCTGAAACTGTGCGGGGCATAATATCCCAACCGTACATATAAGGCGCTTTTCTGATTAAAAGTGAATCAACGTTGTATTTTTGCCCTCTGCAATTAGAGTCAAAGGGGATATCGCGCACATAAACACTTGCCGGGATAATGTGAACAACAACCTCATGCAAACCTATTTCAAATTCTGAAAGAGAAAACTCGTAGGGGATAAGCATGTTTTCGCAAAAACCGATAAATATGCCGTCAATAAAAATTTCCGCGGCTGTATCAATGCCTTCAAAAAGAATAAAGGCATCTTTTTCGGTCTTTTTAAGTTCAAACTGCGAGAAGTACCATAAATGAGTGCTTTCAAGTTTTTGTACCTCTAAAATATTTTCGCCAAAGTAAATATCTTCGGGAAGTTTTTTTGCTTTTATAAAATCAAGCTCAAAGTTTCCTGGAACGGAGGCATCAAGAATTTCAAAACCGGAATTTTCAATTTCTTTTACAGTTGCAGGATAACAATCGCACTTAATAAATTCTGAGTGAGTTTTATGTGCAAGTTTCCAATTATTTATCTGTACTTTTATCATTTTTTCACCTCTTAAAAAAGTTTTCTTCAACCTGGGCGCAAATGGCATGATATACGGGCAAGTGTAATTCCTGGATCTTGTAAGTTTCACTTTCGGGAACTTTTATACATATGTCGCAAATGTCATTTAAAAGTCCGCCTTTTTCGCCCGTAAGTCCGATTGTTATAAGACCTTTTGCCTTTGCGGTTTTTGCTGCCGCGGCTACGTTTTTAGCGTTGCCTGAAGTTGAAATGCCTAAAAATACATCGCCCATATTTCCCAAAGACTGAACAAGTTGAGCATAGTTTAAAGTGGGATCAACGTCGTTGTTAAATGCCGAAAGAGAAGCGGTAAGACTTGTTAATGGAATTGCGGGAATTCCCTTTTGTAATTTTGATAAAATATCTTCATCAAGATCAAGTTCGTTTTCTTCATAGGGACGTTTTTTCAAAAAACCCTTTAAGAATTCACCTGAAATATGCTCACAGTCAGAACAAGACCCGCCGTTGCCGCACAGAAGCAATTTATTTCCCTTTTCATACATTGTTGAAATAGCATCAACTGCTGCCTGGATTTCATCGGCACAAATTTCTAAAACGGGGTACCTTTTAACAGTATCAAGAACGTAATTCATCATAAACCTCCTTTGCAACGGCAAGTGCCGCCACGTCACCAATACTTTCTCCCAATTCGGGGGGAACAACCCTGCACACGGTAAGTGCAGGTCTAAGTGCTTCAATATTTAAAACTTTTTCCATATATGGCCTTAACAGATCTTCGCATCTGGCGTAAACACTGCCGATAATTATCTTTTCGGGGTTTAAAAGGTCGATGACTATTGAAAGACCAACACCCAATTTAGTTCCGCAAAGTTCAAAGGCTTTTAGTGCGATCTCATCACCGTTGCGCGCCGCATCGGCCATGTCCTTAACCTCAAAATCGTCAATATTTTCGCCTGTCCAGGAAACGGTTTCGCCACGTTGCAATGCTTCACGGGCAAAGGCTCTGCCTATTTCTTTTAATCCGCTGCCTGAACAGAAACCTTCAAAACTTCCGCATTTGCCGTAGCCTGACGGACCTGTTTCGCCAAGGCGGATGTGCCCCAATTCGCCTGCGTTACCGTTGGTGCCCGAATAAAGTTTGCTGTTTAAAATAAGTCCTGCGCCAAGACCTGTGCCGAAAGTCATAAACACCATGTTTTTTGTGCCCTTGCCTGCACCGAAATACCATTCAGCCATGGCACAAGCGTTGGCATCGTTCCTTACACCGCAAGGAATATTTAACGCTTCTTCAAGTTTTTCTTTAATGTGTATCTCATCCCACCCGGGAAGATTTGGCGGTGATAAAATAATTCCTTTTTCTTCATCTAAAGGTCCACCGCAACTTACACCTGCGGAAAGGACGTTTTTTTCTTTTGATATTTTCTTTGCGTATAAAATAATATTTTCGATAGTTTCGTCAACGGTAGTAGTCAAAAATCTTTCTTTTTCTATTACGTTGCCTTTATCGTCGCCTAAAGTTACGGCACATTTTGTGCCACCGATATCGATGCCTAAAAACATAGAATTTCACCTCTATTATATTGTACATACAAATATATCAGATTTCAATTAAAAAATCAAGATTTATACACAATATTTCAAGATAGAACTTGATTTTATTTGTTTTTTAAGGTAAAATGTAAAAAGGTGATTATATGAAAAGTACTACAAGACTTGAGAAAAAAACCCATATTGGTAAGGATAAAAATATCTCCGTGAAAAAAAGATATTCACAAAGTTTTGCTTTGCACGCTCACGATTATTTTGAGGTTGAAATTATTCTTGAAGGTACTGGAATTCAGATTATAAACGGTAAGGAATATCCCCTAAAAAGAGGAACAGTATCTATTTTAAGTCCCTCTGATTTTCATGAGGTTATTGCCGAATCTGAAACGTCGCTTATGGCGTGGAATATTGCCTTTGATGAAACGGTAATTTCTTCTGCCCGACGGGAAGCCATATTTTTGCAGGGCAGCGGATTTACACGAGTTCTTGATGAAATAACTTTATCAAAAGTAGATACGGCGGCATCTTTATTAAAGCAGGAATCCAACGAAAACGGTTGTGTTCGTCCGCTTACTGAGTATTTGTTGACGCTTATCATGAATAAAAACGAGATAAGCGACGAACTTTCACCGATGCGCAGGGCAATTCTTTATATTGAAACTCATTTCAGGGAAAATCCCACACTTCAGGAGGCGGCAGAACAAGCGTGCCTTTCACCGGTATATTTCGGCAATCTTTTTAAGCAGATCACCGGCGAAACTTATATAAGTTATCTTAATGCACGAAAAGTCAACTGTGCCGCAATGCTTCTTGAAAGCGGATTTTCCGTTGCCGAAGCATGTTTTTCTTCGGGATTTGGCTCACTTTCAGGCTTTTTGCATACGTTTAAGCAGAAAAAAGGAATTTCGCCTGAAGGCTATAAGCAGATGCACAAAAATAAATAAAAAAAAGAAATCCGTTCATTAGAAATGAACGGTTTTTTGTTATATGGTGAGGTATACTATCAAGTGCAACACTTTAGCAAAATAAAATAGAAGTTCATACAGATCTCTGGTAGAATAGAGTT
>JAZULU010000162.1:0-14006 GCA_045603265.1 Clostridia bacterium | reverse complement strand
CTTAACATTTTAAATATTCTTTTTGAAAAATACGGTGTTACCGAGGCTGATTTCCTTTCGGCAGAACTTGAAGCCGTTCCCGCTTTCAAGGCAAAGGATGTTGGCTTTGACCGTTCACTTATCGGCTCATACGGTCACGATGACAGAGTTTGCGCATATCCTTCCTTGATGGCTCTTTGCGATATTAAAGTTCCCAAAAGAACTGCTATCTGCATTCTTGCAGATAAAGAAGAGATCGGCTCAATGGGCAACACAGGTCTTAACTCCGATTTCTTGTTGCATATAATAAGCGATATTGCCCGTATGCAAGGCGTTGAGCCTGATGATACACTCCGCGCTTCACAATGCTTGTCTGCTGACGTTAATGCGGCAGTTGATCCCACATTCCAGGACGTTTTCGAGCGCAAAAACGCATCATTTATCAATTATGGTGTAGTTATCACCAAGTACACCGGTGCTCGCGGAAAAAGCGGTTCAAACGATGCTTCTGCCGAATATATGGCAGAAATCAGAAAAATGCTCGATGATGCTAACATCATCTGGCAGACGGGCGAACTTGGCAAAGTAGATATCGGTGGCGGCGGAACGGTTGCATTATATATCTCCGCACTTGGCATTAACACCGTTGACCTTGGTGTTCCCGTACTTTCAATGCACGCACCCTTTGAAACAGTTTCAAAGCTTGACGTTTATATGACTTTCCGCACAATGTACGAGTTCTTTAAGTAATAAAAAAACGGCAGAAAATTCTGCCGTTTTTTAGTTTCTCGGTTTTAAATAAAATTATATATTGAATTTGATATAAAACTATGATATAATTACCTCTTGAAAAAGCCTATTTGGAGAAACAAAAAAATGTATAAAAAGATCTTATTTGCCCTTGATATGGAGGGTGTGAACAACGTAGTCGGTGATCCGTACTCAGGACTTGTTACCACCTGCGAACAATACCAAATAGCCATACATCAGGCGGCACTTGAAATAAATGCGGCGGCAGAGGCCCTTTTTGATATAGGCGTTGAATCTATTGATCTTTGGGATAACCACGGAGGCGCACACAACGTTATTCCTGAAGAAATTGACAAACGCATCAACATACTTGATCCTATTTGGGGACAACCGAGAATGTATTTTGCACAAGGCAACAAATATGACTGCATCTGCTTTTTCGGATATCACACAATGGAAGGAACTTTGGGCGGTGTCCTTGCCCACACAATGAACAGCGGTGCTATACAGCATTATAAGCTTAACGGCAAATATATAGGCGAGGTGGATATGGATTCATATATTGCCGCCTCCCACGGTATGCCCTCCCGTTTCTTTGCCGGCGGAGACATAACCTGCATGCAGGCAAAAAATGCCATACCTGAAATAGTAACTACCGTTACAAAAAAAGAACTTTCAAGAAACGAAGCAGTTTTCCGCGATAATGCCGAGCTTTTTGAGGACATTCGAAAAAATATAGTGGAAGCAGTTAAGACCGATGCCCCCATAAGACCTCTTGCCTTCCCCGCAAAAATGGAAAAATCCTTTAAGCGAACAGAAGATGCCGCAAAATATCTTTTATCGCTACGCTCAAAAAATATTGTTGCCGATCATCCCGATGACAGTATTCTCATAAAAGATGCCCACACGGTAGTTGCCACAGTCAATAATATTGACGAATTCATCAAATGCATATAAAATTAACCTCCTGCAAAAGTCTTGCAGGAGGCTTTGTTTTAAATGTTTGTTGTTTTTTATCTAAAAACAAGTCTGGTTTATTTAGATTTTATTTTTGTTAATGTCCATTCTAATTAATATTATTGCTGAAAGAATTACCACAACAAGGGGCACAAAAGATGCTATTGAAGAAGTAAGGTAATGTCCAAAATCAAAGGCAAATCTTTTGTCCGAAAGAACACTTCTTATAATCCACAAGGGCACAAATGACACCGCGGCTGTACTGCCAGTAAATACGATACGATTAATTCCTTTACACTTTCCCAAATAAAACCATGCAACAATAGTCCCTAAGTGAGATATAATTGTTATCGGCCAAACATACCAATAATAATCAGCCTCAAATATCATATCAAAAACGATCATATCAGATACCCACAAGAACCACATCCATATGTCAAACAATACGATAAACGCAATGCTTTTTTCTAATTCTTTAATTCTCATTTAATCTCCAAATCAATGCACAATATCAAAAAATCTATTTTTATTATACCATATTACTTTTTTAATGTCAAAAAAACACAGTACACAACTTGCTATCATGTACTGTGAAGATTTTTTGCGCGATGATTTACCTCGAACACAAGAGTGCGAAAAAATTTGCAAATCAGAGGCGTGTGAGGGTAAAAGTGAATGAGCTTACAAAACAGTAAGTGATTGAACTTTTATCCCTTACACAACTCGCAGTTGCAAAGATTTTTCGTGCTCTATAATGACTCGGGTGCAAACTTCTTACGAGCATACCACAATCTCTCAACAGAATCCATTAAAAGATGCTCGTTATCCTCCCTAACTTGGCGCCAAGGAGCATTGCAATAGCCTAAGATCTGCTTATCGGTGGTAACGGTGGGAATATATAAAAGAGTTTCAGCGGGGTTTGAAGGCTCACCATAGGTTGAGCAGGTGGGAATCTGATCATAGCCTGCTTCATCAAAAACCTTATATGCCTTTAATGCCTGATGGTGATAGTCGGTTACGGGATATTCCCTGAAATGCACATAGAACCAGTTGGAAATAACAACGTCCTTGGGTACTCTTTCAAGGAAGAAATCAGGATGATTCCAATATAAATCGCCCCATATCCAAGGACGGGCACCGTTTTTGCGAACTGCATCAAACATAATTCCGAAATCTTCAAGCATAAGTTCGGGGCAACGCATAACGGTAAGTTCACTTTGCTGAGCGCAATCATATGAATGTTCTTCATCCATACCAAGGTGGAAAAGTTCGGGCTTATCAAAAAGTTCACAAACTTCATTTATTAAATCAACAGTTACCTGACGGTATATTTTTGATGAAACCATTCTTCTATATTCTTTAAGCCAGCCGTGATGAATGGTTGAAAAATTAAGTTTGGGAATAGGTGTTAAGCCCAATGCTCGTGCTTTATTTAAAAGTTCCCTTAATTCTTCGTGTGAAAGTGCATCGGGTGCTGAAATTTCAGGATGTGATTTATATTGAACGGCATCGCCCACATCAATCAAAAGAGTGTTATATCCGCATTCCGAAGCGCGCTTAACAATTCTGTCCCACACGCCGAAATCAACGTTATTTTCAGGTTTTAACGCATCGTCATAGGCTTCGGGATTAAAAAGTTTTAAAAACATATCCGTCCCCTTACCGTCATCAGGTGCTTTATGATTTGATAACTGTATAAAATATACCCATTTTTTGTCCATTTTTCATTCTCCTAAATATAATTTGGCTTCTCGCCGTTTCGCTCTAATTATATCAAAATAAAACAGCAAAACAAATTGCATTTTCTAACATAAACATTGCATTTTTTAACTTAATATTTTAAGAAATCATTACAATTTTTTGTTGAAAAAACGGGTGCTATATGATATAATTATATAAACCTATACTAAAGGAGAAATTTTATGGCAAAGCGTGTTCTTATCGTTGATGACGAGCCCCTGATCGTTAAAGGACTTAAATTCAGCCTTGAGCAGGAAGGCTATGAAACTGATTGTGCTTATAACGGCGAAGAGGCACTTAAAAAATATTCCGATGCTGATTTTGATATTATTTTACTTGACGTTATGCTTCCGGGCATCAGCGGTACTGAAGTGTGCCATAAAATTCGTGAGGAATCAATGATTCCCATTATCATGCTTACCGCAAAATCTGCCGATGAGGATAAGATCGAAGGTCTTACCGAGGGCGCTGATGACTATATGACAAAGCCTTTTAACGTTCAGGAATTAAAGGCAAGAATGAAGAATCTTTTAAGGCGTACCGAAGGTGCTTCTGCTCCTTCAGGCAACGAGATCCGCGTTAAAAACCTTGTTATGGATAAGGATAAACGCACCGTTATTATTTCGGGCGTTGAGATAGAACTTACTGCCAAGGAATTTGATATTCTTTTACTTCTTGTAACCAACCCCGGCAAAGTTTTTAGGCGTGAAGATCTTTTGGAATATATATGGAAGGACTATTCAGGCGATATCCGCACGGTTGACGTACATATTCGCCGTCTTCGTCAAAAAATTGAGGGCGATCAGAATCAACCTGAATATGTTTACACCAAATGGGGTGTAGGGTACTATTTTGCGGAAAAGTAAACCCGGTCTTAACATATTATTCGGTGTAACATACACCCTTATAATTGTTGCTGTTCTGGCAATAATAACTCTTTCTGTAACAACATATCTGGGCAAGCACCTTCTTGATACCAGGTACGAGGAACAAAAAACTACATTAAAAAGTTGCGCATCTGCACTTTTACCCTATATGGAGGATATGGACCCCGATCTTATTTACGGGGTTTTGTCTTCTTATGCACTTGAGGGTAACGGTAGGATGCTTTTTATTGATTCATCAGGTTGTGTGCAGGCAGATTCTTTCTGCATACTTAACGGCACAGTCCCCTATTCTGAGGAAATTGAGGCGGTGCTTAACGGTGAAAAAGATACTGCTGTTGGCTATCACCGCCACGAATTATCAGAAACTGCCTTAACAAAAGATAACGATTATTTAAACAAATCTTCCGGTAAATACTGGACCGCCTACTATACTCAAGCGGTGATTTCATCAGGTCAGCAAAAGGGCGTACTTGTTCTTTCCGCACCCGTTGAAGATATAGTTGAAAACGTAAACCAAGTTACATTGTGGCTTGGAATTTTCAGCGCGTTATTTACCATCGTTGTTTCCCTTATAACCTTTTATTCCAGTAACGTGCTTACCCTTTCAATCAGAAAATTCAACCGCGCCATTGCAAAAATGAGCGGTGGCGACTTTTCTGCTCGTGTAGACGAAAAAGAAATTGCCGAATTTGGCGAACTGGCAAAAGCCTTTAACATGATGTCGGAAAAACTTGAAAATCTTGATGAAGCACGAAATCAGTTCGTTTCAGATGCATCACACGAGTTAAAAACACCTTTGGCATCAATGAAGATTCTTTCCGAATCACTCTTGACCCAGCCTGATGCGCCCATTGAACTTTACAAAGAATTTATGGGCGATATCAATAGCGAAGTTGATCGCCTTTCCTTGGTAATCAACGATCTTCTCACCCTTGTAAAAACAGACCGCGGCATGGATACTCTTGTTATCGGCGACGTTGAGTTAGGTGAGTTAATAAAGCACATTACCGGAACAGTTTCGCCCCTTGCGCGCAGTAAGCGCATTACCGTATCTTACGAGTACGTCGACGTTACATTAAAAGGCGACGAATTAAGATTAAACCAAGTTTTTACAAATATTATTGACAACGCAATAAAATATTCACCTGAAAACACCACAATCACCGTTACTCTTACGCAAAACTTAAGCAATGCCATTGTTTCGGTTTCCGACCAAGGTATCGGTATTTCCCGCGAAGACCTCAGCCGAATTTTTGAGCGTTTTTATCGTGTTGACAAAGCACGTTCACGTCAGGCAGGCGGTACCGGCTTAGGTCTTTCCATTGTAAAACAAATTATTGAGCAACACGGCGGAAGCATCGAAGTTAAAAGCGAACCCGGTCAAGGTACTACTTTTACCGTAACCTTGCCGCTTAACCAATAAGGAGGTTTTATATGAAAAAGTTTATTGCATTGTTTTTATGCATAATATTGATTTCATTTTGCGGATGCGCATCAAGTTACATGGAGCAAACCACAGGCGACGTAATTCCGCCGGTACAGGATTCAACCGCATCAACCTCCACCATTGTAATGCCGCTATATTTCCGCTATTATGATGAGCCTATGCTTATTCGCTATCCTATGAATATTGGTGTAACCTCCCACGAACAGCCGGAATTTTATGCTATTTCAGCGCTATTGACAGAATCCTTAGGTCAGCGACCGGAACTTACCTACTGTTTTAAAGGAAAAACAAAACTTGTTTCAGTAGAATCTGACGGCGAATATCTTTACGTCACATTAAGCGAAGATTTTTACAACGATACTAAAGGCGCAAATGACGACGAAACGCGCACAAACAGAAGTGTTGCTATCTATTCTATTGTTAATACCGTTTGCGAAATGGGCAACCATTCCTACGTTCAGTTTTATATTGAGCGCAGCGGAACGGCAATGCGTCCCGATGCTTATGAAGTGGGTCTTGCTAAAACCCAGGCAGATTCTTCTCCTATCGGCCCTCTTGCAAGAGATACAAGTTTACTTCTTACACCATCAAATGTTGTAAAAAAAGGTCTTTTCTACTATTCTAATCACCAATGGGATAAGTTATATCTTTACCTTGGCGATAAAGATGCTTCAAAAGTAAAGTTGCCCTTAGTTGAAGAAATGTCCCAAGAATTTAACTACCTTAACATAACCATGAACGATTTTACCGTTGAAGATAATTATACTATTTCCGAAGACGGAAAAACCGCCATGGTGCAAGTATCCTTTAAATTAAGAACCGAAAACACCGGATATGAAGTTTCAAACGTATCCATTGAACTTGTAAATAAAGGACGTTCATGGCTTATCAGTTATGAAAGTCTGTTGCGCCATTTGGGGGTAAAAGCGTGAAAAAGATACTGATTTGTGTGCTTTTATCAGTTATTCTGATTTTTAGCGGATGTGCAGATCAGCCTAAATATTTTAAGGAAAAAATTGCCGTATCCCTTACCCCTTACGATATTCCGACTGCACAACAAAAATGGGTAACGTTATATTATCCCAACAGCGATTATAGTGACGTTCTTGCTTTTTCTCAACAAATAAATGCATCGGGCAATGCTTATGAAGAAATTATGCACGCTCTGCTTACAGGAACTGAGAGCGGTTACGTTTCGCCCTTCCCGCAGGGCATTTCCTGCCGCAGCATAATGCTTGTTCAGGATATTTTATATATAGATATGTCCTGGCAATTTAATGAAATGCCTAACGAAGAGTTTTTTGCATGTATTTCCGTACTCGCTTCCACCTTTGCAAGCCTTTCCGAAGTATCTTTTGTAAATATAACGGTAGAAGGCAAACAAATTACTTTGCCAGATATGCCCGATCATCCCATAATGCTTCTTTCGCCTTATACAGGAACTGTTTCGGCACTTAATTCGCACTATTTAAGACATTCCGATCAGCAAAACAACGCTATTTTGGAATCCTTTTACAGTGTCATATACGTTGCAGACGAAACAAACAAATACATTTTGCCAAAAACATCAAGCGTGACAGTTCGCGACGGCAACTACGCTTCCGCCCTTACCTCTGTTCTGCTTGCAGAAAGTACCGCCATATTCCCCAACGGCTTTATGCTTTCTGATGTTCCCCGTTACGACGGCAAAACCGAAACAGTAAGCATTGATCTTATATGTCCTGATCAGTGGAATTATTCAGAAGGCTGGCTGGGTCCCTATGCCATCATGAGCACCCTTAACAGTCTTTATTCCGGAGCAAATACGCTTAATCTTACAGTTGTCGATAGTCAAGGTACAAAAAAAGTTTCCATAAACGAAAAAATCTCTGATTATTTCAGCCGAATCAAAAGCGTTGTCGAAGTGCTCGCCCCCGATATCTCAGGCGAAAAAATAACGCGTACAAATATACTGATTTCCACAATGCCCGGAAGCGGTGATATAAAAGGCTTTATAAACGAATATCTTTGTACTATCAATCCCACGCTCAGGAATGGCGAAAGCATCGTCAACAGTGTAATAATAAATAACGATACTGTAATTATTGACTTAAGTTCTGAATATTTCAGTTACTACGAAAATTCTATTTCTTCTACCGAGGGCGAATATGCCGTAGTTTATTCCCTTATTTCAGTTGCGTGTACATACACGGGAACGTCAAAAGCATTATTATTGCAAGACGGACAAAAACGTTCCACCGTTGCAGGATATATTAAGACAGATCAGCCTCTTTTAAGCCTGCCGTCAGAATATATAACGTCTATTATGTGAGTATGAAACAACGTTTCTTTTTCTATGGATTTCTTGTTACGATAATAGGAATTTTTATCGGGACAACATTACCTCTTAACTTTGTTTTATCGTTACTTTTTGCTCTTATAAGTATTTTTCTTATAAAACACAAATTCGCCTCCGTGCTTATTTTAGTTTTATCTTTAAGTATACTTATCTCCGGACTTTCATATACAGAGCGCACAAAAACCTATAAGAATATTTCACTTACAGGCACCGTCTGCAGCACGGCTATTTCAGAATCAAGTTCTTCAATGATTTTAAAGGATTGCGAATTTAACGGGATCCGCAACACAAAAGTCTGTGTATATTCACAAAACATTGATACATCTATAAAAGAAGGTAACGTTTTAACTGTTTACGGTGATGCTTTTCCAGCGAACTTAAAAAACAGCAATCCGGGCGAAGCAGATTTCACCTTTTCAAAAGATATCGGTTATGTTTTTAAAGCTCGGTCATTTACGATAATCGACGATAAATGCGATATTTCCTATCACTTCCGATTATTCCGCGATTCTATCCGCCGTACATTATTTAGTGCCATCGACAATAGCGGAAGTGCTTCCGTGTTATACGCCATGGCTACGGGAGATAAATCTTACATTAAACAAGATGTGGTCGATGTTTTTGCTTCTTGCGGAACATCCCATCTTTTAGCCGTTTCAGGTTTGCATGTTGGTATACTTTTAAACGTTCTTATATTCTTTCTTGAGCGTATAAAATTTAAAAAATCGCTTACTCTGTTTATTATCGGCGGAGTCGTTATTTTATATAGCGCCTTTACGGGATTTTCTTCCTCCGTTTTACGCGCATCGATAATGGCATTGGCGTTACAATCATCAAATCTTTTCGGTGCAAAATACGATCCCCTAAACTCCTTGAGTTTTGCAGGAATGTTGATTCTTTTTTTCGATCCGCTACGGCTTTATGACGTTGCGTTTCAACTGTCCTTTTGCGCATGCTTCGGAATAATCTGGATAATGAAATATTCCTGCCATACCGAGCACAGAATATTTGACACAGTAATCAATTCCGCACTTGTTACAATAGGCGCAACATTATTTACCTTACCTTTGCAATTATATTACTTTGGAACGGTATCAACGATCTCAATATTGGCAAACATTCTTTTAGTTCCCATATCTTCTTTTGCGCTGATGTTGACCTTTTTACTTTTGCCGATTGCTATCATATTTCCAAAAACAGCCCTAATATTAAAAATTCCCGGTTATATTATGGAGGGTGTGATTTACCTTTCTGAAAAACTTTCTTATGTTCCGGGAGTATCATTTAAACCTATAAGCATATGCGTTACGATTCTATTGTTGGCATTAATGATATTTTTCACCCCATTTATCCGCGCAAATTTTAAACGAACGGTAGCCGCAATACTTTTATTGATTATGCCCTTCTTGTTTATAGGCAATGAAATATATATAAATAATACCGTAACTTTGAAAGTTCCCGCATTTGAAGGCGAAACGCTTACGGTGCATATTGAAGACGATAAGCATTACATCGTAGGTCTATATGAAGATTCACTTAACAGTCAAATAAATTACTTTTCAAGAAATATCGGCAAAATTGACGTGCTGATTCTCACAACATCTGAGCAAGTAGAAATTCTGCCCGATGCCATAGAAAAAGGCCTTTCTTTTGAGTCGTTATATGTCGCTCACGACGTTGCGCTGAATCATTCTGCAAAACAAAACGGTGCAAAACACGTTAAAACTATATTAACAAAAAGCGGATATTTTGAGGTTTCCAACAACTCGGCATTTTACCATGGTGAAAAAATCATTTCTATCGGAAAGAATAACAACAAAGATTGCGATATTGCAATTTCTTTAGACCCTCTGACAGAAGCACCTTTAGTTATTACAAAAAACGTGGGGTACAATAATAAAAATTTATACGATATCGATATTTGCGGATATACAGAAATAACTTTCAGGAGTAATTAATGAACCATACTGAATTTTTTAAAACCCTCAAAAACGGTGAAATAAAGCCGGTATATTGTTTCTTTGGCGAAGAGCAGTATGTGATGAGAAGTGCGCTTAAACAGTTGGAAAATGCCGTTATAAGCGAAGATTTAAAGGACGTAAACCTTACTGTGCTTCCTTCAACAGCAACGGGCAACGAAATATGTGCCGCGTGCGAAACTTTTCCTTTTTTATCCGATAAACGCATGGTCGTTCTTGACGAAAGCGTTTTCTTAAATACAACGGGAAAAGCTGATGGTGAAGAACAGTTTTTAGAATATTTGAAAAACCCCCTTGATACTACCGTGCTGGTGCTTTTAAACGCATCGCCCGACAAACGAAAAAAACTGTACAAAGCGTTACAGAATCATACTGTTGTTGAATTTAACCCTTTGTCAGACGCAGAACTTTCCCGCTGGATCGAAAAAATACTGAAAAGTTATAATCTGTCTATTGATCCCCCTGCTCTTCAATTTCTTATAGAGTATGCCGACGCACGCCCCGAAGCATTAATTACCGAACTTGAAAAACTTGCTTCTTACAAAATGGAAGGCGTTGTTTCGAAAGAGGATATTCTTCAGGTGGTTACCCCTTGCAACGATTATAATATTTTTAAAATGATCGATGCAATTTTAAATAAAGACGCCAAAACGGCATTGATGCTTTTAAGCGGAATGCTTTTAAACAAAGAAGAACCTATATATATTTTAGGTGCAGTATCCAAACAATACCGTCAACTTTTAAGAATAAAAACCTTGCTCGAAGAAAAAACGCCACGGCAAGAAATAATCTCACTTATGGCAATGCGAGATTTTATCTATAAACGGCTTGAAAATGTTTGCAACAAAACAACATCAAAAAAATTAAAACTTGCCATGGATCTTTGCTACGCCACCGATGAAGGTCTTAAAACTGGTCTTAAATTTGATGAAGCGGCACTTCATGCATTAGTATATCAATTAGCCACCCTTTAAAGGAGTCGTTTTATGAATATAAGATTTTTTGGAAGTGCTTCCAGCATTCCCGAAGCGGGAAATGATTGTCCATGCTATCTGATTGACGATAAATATCTTGTTGACTGCGGTTACAATGTTTTGTCCGGATTAAGACTTTCAAACACCGATCTTTCAAAAATAGAATATATCATCTTTACGCACATGCACCACGATCATTATATCGGACTTGCAGGACTTTTATTTTTCTTTCTTCAATCAAAAATTAAAGATATAAGTTCGCTTATTTTTATCGGTCCCGAAACTATGCCCGAAGTCTTAAAGCGCACCTATTCATTTTTGCAACTTGATAAATTTTTTGTTGATACAAAAATGCCAAAGGAAATAGTTATCTCCCCCGATGAAATTTTTGAAAACGATGAAATTGTTTTAAAAGCAGGCTCGTGTTATCACCCCGTTCCTGCGAGATGTTATCGAATAGAAAGCAAAATTGACAACAAAGTTCTTGCCGTTAGCGGAGATACCTCCTTTAATGAAAATATGGTTGATTTATTTAAAAACGCTGATGCCGTAATCCATCATTGCGGTCATTCAACCGTATATGATGCTTTGTCTCTTTGCGATAAAGCAGATATTCCAATTCTTTTTCCCGTTCACCTAAATGATAACGTATGTAAAAAAATTATTGAAAAAGTCCAACCCGAAACGAAAACGAAAATGGTTTTCCCTACAAGAGGCAAGGATTTCATACTTTATTAGGGAGTTTTTATGAGAATTTATACTTTAGGCACCGGTCATGGTGATTCATCTTTTTGCAGATTTAATTCATCCACCGTTTACGAAACTGATGACGGTGTTTTATATCTTGTTGATGCAGGCGCTCCCTGCGAAGCGCTTATAAGAAGAAAAGGTCTTTTGATAAAAGACTTTCGTGCCGCTTTTATTACCCACATGCACGACGATCACGCAGGCGGACTTTCGGGTCTTATTAAGCAACTTACAAAATACGGTAAAGACAGAAATGAAACTTTTACGTTATTTCTTCCCGAAGAAACAGCCATTGAGCCGTTAAAAAACTGGGTACTTGCTTTGCACGAAAATGCCAACGCTCCATTTATTGAATATAAGAGCGTTGATGACGGAATTATCTATGACGACGAGAATTTAACCGTTACTGCCATTCGTACCGCCCATTTAAGAACTAAAGGCAGGGCGGAAGGCGATCCTTGCAGTTTTGCATACGTTTTGTTTTTTAAGAAAGAAAATAAAACCATTCTTCATACCGGCGATCTGTGGATGGATTTTTCCGATTTCCCAAAAATCGCAATGGAAAAAGAGTTTGATCTTTGCCTTTGCGAAGCAACTCATTACAATCCCGCAACCGCCCTTGAAATTTTGGAAAAATCGAAGTTCAAGAAACTTATATTTATTCACGTTTCGGATAAGTGGCATGTGCGCATATATCCCGGTTGGCAAGTGGAAAACGGTGAAAAACAACTTCTTGATATATGTAAAACTGTCCCCTATCCCATAGTAATTGCCCACGATGGCGACGAATTTTTAGTTTAAGGAGTTTTTTTATGGATTATTTAAGACCTTGGCTTGATTATGTAAAGCCATTTAAAATGGCTGACAATCTTTATTTTGTAGGTGCAATAGGCGGCTCAAGTCATGTAATTGATACGGGTGATGGACTCATCATGATCGACTCAGGTTATCCCCAGACTTTATATCAAGTTATTCACAATATGCACCTTATGGGACTTGATCCCATGAATCTCAAGTATATTGTTCATTCTCACGGACATTATGATCATCTTGGTGCAACAAAGGCTCTTGTTGAACTTACCGGCGCAAAAACTTTTTTAGGTGCAGCCGATAGAGATTATGCCAACGGCACGCTTGATCTTACCTGGGCAAAAGAACTTGGTGTAGAATATGGTGAAGCCTTTGAGCCTGACGTCTTGTTAAATGACGGCGATATTATTTCTTTAGGCAACACACATATCCGTTGTGTTTCAACACCCGGTCATACCCCGGGCACAATGAGTTTTTTCTTTAACGTCACCTATAAAGGCAAAGAATATACTTGCGGTATGCACGGCGGCGTCGGAACAAATTCCATGCAGAAGTGGTTTCTTGATAAATATAATCTCCCCTACACCTGCCGTGAAGACTTTTTTAAAGGTCTTGAAAAAGTCAAAAACGAGCATGTTGATATTTTCGTCGGCAATCATGTAGGCAATAATAACACTTTAGAAAAAATGACGCAAATCACCGACGATTTTAACCCCTTTATCAACGCAAACGAATGGCCCGTATTTATTGAAAACTGTAAAAAACACCTTGAACTCAAAATCTCTGAAGAAAAATAAACAAAAGTCCTGCAAATGCAGGACTTTTTTGCAATAAAATAATACTCTTTGATCTGTCCGAAATATAACGAGTTTAAAAACATATTAAACCGCATAGTTTATCTTAATCACGGCGAGAGCACGATAAACGCTACAAGCCAAGGCACAAGGGGTTGATAAATGAGGGAGTTTACATAAGGTAAATGACCGAATTTTCATACCCCTTGTAACACAGGAAATAAACCCCCGAAAAACTTCGGGGGTTTATGTTTGTAGTGAATTATCGATTCAATATAGCTCTTTGATCTGTCCGAAACATAACGAGTTCAAAAACGTTGCAAGACGAGGCGCACGCGGTTAAGCGCAAAGGCGCTTACATAGGCGTAAGTAACTGCGCGCTTATACCGCGTGTAACAAAGTAAATAAAGACCTGCCATTTGGCAGGTCTTTATGTTTGCAACGAATTTTGTACTCGTTATCAATTAGCCGATGATTGATGAAACAATACCAGCACCAACAGTTCTACCACCTTCACGGATAGCGAAGTGGAGACCTTCTTCGATAGCGATTTCTGTGATAAGCTTAATGCTCATTGTTACGTTATCGCCGGGCATTACCATTT
>JAZULU010000161.1:0-9105 GCA_045603265.1 Clostridia bacterium | reverse complement strand
CTCTCATTAAACGACAAAGATTTCCATAAAGTTCAATATAACCTTCATCATCTTGCGACATTTTTTTAATTATAACGTCAATTTCAAAGTCATAATTTCTTATTGTCTTATCATCAAATTCGGTGATTATATTTTGATTTTGATATGTTACGATATTTTTTTCCGTTTCAATAAGATTCTCAAGTGTCGCTTTTATATAACCTTTTTTGTATGCAGAAACTATAGGGGGACCCGCAGAAACAAACTGTCCCTCTATTATATTATTATACAGTAATTTTTCATAAGAAGAAAGATCAAAAAATTCTTCATTACGAATAATAATGCCTTCACCTTTAATACCATCATAAATAATTTCATATTTAACAGTATCTGTTTTAGGAATAAATACAACAAGCATAACTGCTAATATACATATAACCAAAGCAACAGCTACGAAAATCACTATTTTATTTTTGCTTAAATTATCAAACATGCCTGCTCCTTAATAAATCACAGAATTATCCACCGGCAGAGAATCATCTTCTACCGCATATTTTAAATCGAGATAATATTCGGCTATTTCTTTAACCGTTGAACTTGCCATAGATCCTGAACGACCATTGGGAATATAAACTACTATAGCAATTTCAGGCTTTTCATAGGGCGCAAAAGCAACGAACCAAGCATTATCTTCAAGGTTGATCTGAGAAACCTGCGCTGTACCGGTTTTTCCGCCAAGTTGCTCTTTATACTTAAATTCATCAAAGTAATTTCGCGCAGTAGATGAATATCGGTCTTCACTTTCGTTTACCATGTCCCTCATTCCGCGTTTAATTACATCAAGATTTTCAGGTTTAATATCAAGTTTGCGTACAAGAGTTGGTTGTTGTTCATAAACGAGTTCTCCCGTCGGAGAAGTAACCTTATCAACAATATGAGCATCATAAACGTATCCACCGTTTACAAGTGCCGATATATATCTTGCAACAGCAATAGGCGTAACCGTAGTTATACTCTGACCTATTCCTGTTTGTATAGTCGTTGTATTGGTCCACGTTATTTGAACTATTGAACTGTAAATTTTATAACGGGTATCATCGCGAACTTTTGAACGTGACATTCCATATTCATCAACAAGCATCGACTGAACACCGTCAAAAATTTCATTACGATTTTTACCTACCATTTCAAAGCAACGTAACACAAGTTTGTTTATTTCTTCTTCAGATAAAGTAACACCTGAAGCAGAAGCACATTCTTCAATAATTGTTTTAACTTGCTTTGAAACTAAATACGGCAGACTTGTATCCTGATCATTTACGTCACGCGTATTGTCATACAACGTCTTTTGATCTCCTACAATACCAACACTTTCACCGGTAAGTTCAATATTGGTTTTGTCCAAAAGTCCAAGATTAGTCGCCCATTTTTTTATTTTTTCTATACCAAGTCGATCTGCAAGTTCATAGTAAAAATAGTTGCATGAATAGTTAATTGCACTTATAACATTTATATGCCCATGTGTTTCATAATTATCACGATACCAACCGCACATAGGCCCTTTTTCTGTGCCTGAAACATATTTTTTATATTCACCCAGATCTTCGATTGTTTCTGTTGGTGTAATGGCACCTTCTTCTAAGCCTGCTAAAGACATCCCAAGTTTAAAAATCGATCCGGGTGTATCAGATGAACTTATTGCTTTATTAAACAAAGGTTTAGCCTCATCATTAATAATTGCATCAAGATCTTTTTGAGAAATGCCTTGAGAAAAGAGATTTGGATCATAGTTTGGCTCACTTACAAGGGCCAAAACATCTCCGTTTGTTACATCCATAACAACTGCCGCACCAACTTGTGCGAATTTAATTTCTTTACCGCCTCGTTCAGCAACAAGATTAATATATCTTTGTGTGTTTCTGGGATCATTATATTCAGATAATTGACGTACTTTAATTTCCGCAATATTTTTTCTCAAAGCCTCTTCTGCAACACGTTGTAAATTATTATCAATAGTAAGATAAACGTTATTACCGCTTTGAGGTTCAGTATATGATATTTCGTTTAAAATACGTCCGCCGGAAGTAACTTCAACTACCCTTTGCCCTATTCTTTCACCGCTTGCACCGGTAAGTTCTGCTTCCATAACGCTTTCAATACCTGAAACACCAACCAAACTCTCAATATCATATTTATTATCATCGTAATATTTTCTGTTTTCGGCAGTTATTCTTCCAAGATATCCTACAACGTGACTTCCAACCATGCCCTGAGGATAAACACGCATTGTTTTTTGTGTAACATTGAACCCATTAAGTTCATAACTGTAACTTTCTATTGCAGTTGCCAGTTCAAGGCTAATATTTGTAAGTACAGTTATGGATTTTGATGCCCAATAGGATTGAATGCTATCTTGCCAAACTCCTAAAACTTTAAATGCCATTTCATCGCTCATATCTTCAGGAATTACATAGCGTTCACGCATTTCAATATACATTTCATAAGGCGACATTTTTAAGCCTTTGCTGTCAGAAAAATAAAAATCACTTCTCCATTTACTTTCTCTTTTTTGGGCAGTTTCTTCACTAACATTGCCCCAATAAAAGAAAAATTGACCTAAATTATTTTTTGTTATAGCAAAAGTAGTCTCAATCTCTCTATCATATTTTTTGGCAAGTTCAATAGCAAATATGATTGAATTTGTATATTGTTCTCGTTCTGATTTAAGGTTATATTCTCGATAAAATTCAAGATTATAACTTGTTTCGTCTTGTGCAAGAGGTATACCATTTACATCAAGAATTTTTCCTCTTGAGCCCTGAATTTTCAATGTGCGTGTATGTTTTACTGACGTTTCTTCTGCGAACTTTTCCTGTTTTATAAATTGAAGGTCTGCAACAGAACAAATAAGAACGACAAACGCAACAATAAACGCCAAAAGCACAATATTGCTGCGGCGTTTTGTTGTATTTGATTCTACATTATTTTCTCTATTCAACAAGCCCATTAATTCACCGTTAAATTATATATTTACCATTATTATCATTTTTTTCTTCCATAAAAGAGAATGAAAAAATGCCTTTATAAATAAAGTACATACCTATGCTTACCAATAAACTATAAAAAGCTGAAGGTAAGCCATAGAAAAATGTTTTCAAAGTAAGAGTTTCTGAAAAACGCATTATATAAAGTAAAAACACGAAAAACAAGTGTTTTAAAGCTATAAATGCAAATATAGATAACGTTGTAACAACAATTCCGTTTTGCTTAAAAAGAATAATAGCAACACCGGAAACAATACCAAAGAATAAATAAACCCCTGTATTTATATATGTATTTGACTGCGTAAGAATATCTACTGCCAAGCCTGAATATACAGCACACAATACAGGTGGATACCACTTTTGAGAAAAAACAGCAAGCAAAACAATAGAAATCATTATAAAATCAATCTTAGCATTAAAAATTTCTATTGCCGGAGAAAGCAATACATGAAAAATAAACAAAATACTGGAAAGAACGAACATAGAGATTGTACGCATTAATTTTCCTCCGTATTTGTAATAATCAAGACACTTTCAAGATGATCAAAATCAACTGCAGGTGAAAGTTTAGCAGATGAATTAAATTGGTTAAGACTTCCTTTCGATACTTCGGTAATTGTCCCCACTTTAATTCCCTTAGGAAAAACTTCGCCCATTCCCGACGTAATAACAGAATCGCCAGGCTTAATTATTGCATTTGTTGGTAAATCCTTCATCACACAATAGCCCGCTGTAGTACCCGAATCACTTACACCGCAAACTATTCCCATGTCACGACTCGATTCCGAAAGTGCAGGAACCCCACAGCGAGAATCAATTATAGCAAGAAGAATTGACGTATCATCTGTTGTCTCCACAATTTTTCCGGCTAAGCCACCTGACGCAATAACAACCATATTCTCTGTTATTCCGTCTTTTTTGCCTTTATTAAGTGTGAAAGTAACACTATAATCATCTACACTTCTAACAATAACTTTTGCATATTCATACTCAAACTCGGGGTATTTTTCGCTTTCGCCAAACAAAGCAAGAAGTCTTTCATTTTCGGCTTTAACTTCATCCGCAACAGATTCAACCGTCTCAAATTGAGCGAGTTTCTCTTCAGCTTGTCGCAGTTGCTCTTTAAGTTTTGATCTTGAACCAAAACTTTCAAAGAAATTACCGATCCCGTCCGCCGCAGCATCTACAGCAAAAATAACCGGATTAACAATATATCCTGAAATTTTTTCAAAAAAAGCCACACCGCTATTAAACATCAGCAAAAGTAAGGTTACAAAAACAACAAAGCCTATAAGTATATATTTACCTATCTTTAATCTTTTTCGATCAAGTTTTAACATAAAAACTCCGTATTATGAAAGATAATCAAGATTTTCAAGAGCCATACCGGCACCGGTAACAACGCAATCAAGAGGAGAATCTGCAATAACGACAGGCATACCTGTTTCATATTTTATAAGAGTATCCATACCTTTAAGCAGAGCACCGCCACCTGCAAGATAAATGCCTCTTTCCATAATATCTGCAGCAAGTTCTGGAGGTGTATCTTCAAGCGTAACTTTTACAGCATCTATAATTGCCATTAAAGGTTCACGCAATGCCTCGCGTATATGGCTTGAAGTAATCGTAACAGTTTTTGGAAGACCGGAAACCAGATCGCGTCCACGAATATCCATTGATTTTTCTTCTCCGGTAGGATACGCTGATCCGATCTGAACTTTTATTTCCTCGCTTGTACGTTCTCCAATGGCCAAATTAAACTCTTTTTTAACGTAATTCATAATTGCATCATCAAGTTTATTACCTGCAATGCGCAAAGATCTGGAAACAACAATACCTCCAAGAGAAATTACTGCCATTTCACTTGATCCGCCACCAATGTCAACAATCATACAACCTGAAGGCTCATTAATAGGAAGTCCTGCACCAATAGCACTGGCTTTAGGTTCTTCAATAATTTCAACATGGCTTGCACCGGCATTTTTAGCGGCATCTTCAACCGCTTTACGTTCAACACCTGTCACGCCACAAGGAACACAAATAACAACGCGTGTTCTTGTAAGTGAAAAAGCCCTGGGCATAGCCCTATGAATAATATCAGATAACATAGCCGCAGTAACGTCAAAATCAGCAATAACACCGTCGCGCAATGGCTTAACGGCAATAATATTACCAGGTGTTCTTCCGATCATATTTTTTGCACGCTCTCCAACCGCAAGTACCTCTTTACGGCTACCGGAAACTTTAACAGCTACAACGCTGGGTTCTCTTATAATGATTCCCTTACCTCTTAAATAAACAAGAGTGTTTGCTGTACCTAAGTCAATACCAAGGTCACGGGTAAAAAATCCCATTAATAAATCCTCCAATTATTTTTTTGAATAATAATTTATAAGACCACCGCTTAACAGTATATCTCTTTCATCTTTAGTCATAGGAACAATTCCCAAAGATATTTTATGTGCTTTATTATCTTTTATAAGCACTGCATCTGTTTGTTCTTTGCCTTCAATAAGATCTGCTTTAATGTGAGGAAGTAAAACATAATCACCGCAAGCAAATAACTCCGAAATATCTTTATTGCATAATAAAGGAAGTATTCCCCAGTTGATCAAATTACTTCTATAACGCTTTGTAGCATATTCTATAGCAATATTACCCCATCCCCCAAGAACTTTTTGGCAACTTGCCGCTTGTTCTCTTGCAGACCCATCACCGGGCATATTTGCATAAATTCCACTTCCAAAAACACAGTTTTTAATTTCTACGCCTTCAATTTTATTAAGTTCGCTAAATAATTTATCGCATGCCTCTGTATCGGAAATATTCTTTATTTCATCAGCACGAACAACATATTCTGGATCTTTTCTTGAAAGAGTAAAACGTGAAAGTTTATATGGGTTTGATCTTAACGTACTTGTTTCACCCGAAGGAATAAGTTCATCTGTTGTTGTAACACTATCACGAAGAACACTTGCTAACTGAATCAACACCTGATCAGGCATTTCCTTAAGTTTAGGCCAATCAGCGATATTGGGACCTAAAACAAGTTCTTCATTACTTTCAGGTTTGTTTCTGCCATCATAAACCCTCTTTTTATAAATATCACTATGATACATATAATCATATTCATGATAATCTACGTTGATTTCATCCGCCGCTGTTAAAACTCCGCCATTTGCAGCAGTTGCAGCAATAGAACGAGCATCCATAAGCGCAACAAGTGAAAGTTGGCCTTCTCCAGGCTTGCTTCCTTCACGATTGGGGAAGTTGCGTGTTGTATGTCTTATACTAAATGAGTTGTTTGCAGGAACATCTCCAGCGCCAAAGCACGGTCCACAGAAAGCAGTTTTAATAACCGCGCCGCTCTCCATAAGATCACCAATAATTCCTTTTTGAACTAAATCAAGATAAACACTCTGACTTGCAGGATAAACATTTAATGAAAATGCACCATTACCTGTACTTCCACCTTTTAATATATCATTTGCACATGTAATATTTTCAAAAATACCACCTGCGCAACCTGCGATAATACCTTGATCAACGTGGAATCCATCATCTTTAAGTTTATCAGATACACAACACGAACATTTAGGATACTGTTTTTTTATTTCTTCATCAAGATCAAAAAGAATCTGTTTCGCATTTTTCTTAAACTCTTTGATCGTATATGCGTTGCTTGGATGGAACGGAAGAGCTATCATCGGTTCAATCTCTGAAAGGTTTATTTCAAGTAACGCATCATATTCGGCATATTCAAGAGGACGAAGTTCTCCATAGTCATTTTCTCTGCCATGAGTTTTGTAATACTCATGAACTTTTTCATCAGTCATCCAGATTGACGAAAGGCAAGTGGTTTCCGTTGTCATAACATCGATGCCGCAACGATAATCAACACTAAGGTTAGAAACACCGGGGCCAACAAACTCAAGAACTTTATTCTTAACCTTGCCCTCTTTAAAAACCTCTTTGCACATTGCAATGGCAACATCGTGAGGTCCAACTCCGGGATTTGGTTTTCCAGTAAGGTATACAGCAACAACTTCAGGATAATCAATATCATATGTACGTTCAAGAAGTTGTTTAACAAGTTCAGGACCACCTTCACCGATAGCCATCGTTCCCAATGCACCGTATCGGGTATGACTATCAGATCCAAGAATCATCTTACCGCATGCTGCAAGTTCTTCCCTTGCAAAGGAATGAATAACCGCAAGATGCGGCGGAATATACATTCCACCATATTTTTTTGCTGCGGACAACCCAAAAAGATGGTCGTCTTCATTTAAAGTGCCGCCAACAGCACAAAGGCTATTGTGACAGTTAGTTAATGCATATGTTAATGGAAACTTTTTAAGTCCACTTGCACGAGCCGTTTGAATTATACCAACGTAAGTAATATCGTGAGAAACAAGTGCATCAAATTTGATCTGAAGTTTTTGATTGTTTTCACCGGTATTATGTTCGGTAAGTATTTTATAACTTATTGTACCTTCCTTGGCATTAACATCACAATCAACTATTTCAATGCCGTTGCGAATAACAGTTTTTTTATTAGTAAAAAACATTGTTTTGTTCTCCTGAATTAAAGTATAACTAAATTTTTACCGTAAGCTTTCTTAAACATCTCACTGCAAGTTAACGCATCTTTGATTTCAAGGGAGGCATCGGCAGTTGATTGAGTTTTCATAATTACGGAATCACCTAAAATATCGCATGAAACCGAATCAATTATTCCGTCCATTGCGCGATCAAAGCTTTCAGCAATTCTTACAAGAACTGCTAATCGATAAATAATCATAAGATCATCTGATCCGATCATATCTGAATATCTCTGGCACTCTTTCTTAACATCATCTTTACGGTGTGCAAGCGCAACAAAAGCACTCATTAAATGCTCTCTGTGCGTAAGACCGTAAATATTCGAATTAAGAATAAAATAGAAACTATGTTTATGATGGTCATGATATTTAATTGTAGCGCCAATATCGTGAAGCGTTGACGCAGTCTTAATAATTCTCATGTAAGAATTAGGCAATTTATGCAACTGTCGAAGCTGTTCAAACATAAGAAGTGATAATTTTGAAACGTTGTTTGCATGATTAACATTTTCCTGGAAAAGACCGAGTGTATTTGAAAGTGAAAAATCAAGAACATGCTGAACAGGTTTGATCGCAAGTTGAGGATCAATCTCACCAAACATAATACCTTCGCGAAGACCGCAACAACTTATGAAAATATCAGAACAACCAATATATTCAACCATAGTTTTTATTGCGGCAAAAGCGGCAAGGAAAATATCTGCACGCTCATTCGAAAGACCTTTTATCTTCATTCTTCTATCAAGATCAAGTCGGCACATATTTTCATAAACAGTATCGATTTCTTTTGCCCTTATTGCATAGTTATGAAGAGTTCCAATATCTTTCTTGGTTTTCATTCTCATGATCTTACCAAGGTTGCGGAATGAACCACCAACACCAATTATTGGCAAACCTTCTATTGTTGCAAGCCAAGGAATTGATTCAAGCTGCTGACGATAAAAATCTTCGATAGCATCAATTTGTTCCTGTTTAACTTTATCAGCAAGACCAAAAAGTTCCGTCAAAGTAACAGTGCCGAAAGGAAGACATGCGAGATCTTTAATTGAACGTTTTTCAAAATGAACAAGTTGAGTTGTTCCACCTCCGATATCCATAATAATGCCGCTATCAATATCCATGGTGTTTATAACGCCTTGAAAAACAAGTGTAGCCTCTTTTTCACCGGTTAAAACTTCAAGTTCGATTTGGGTAGTCGCATAAACTTCATCAAGAAAACTTCTCTGGTTTGCTGCACGATTAACCGCAGCAGTGCAATATGCAAAAATCTGCTCAACACCATTTGCAGCACAAAGTCTTTTAAACATATGTATAGTTTTAATTAATTGTTGAATTCGTCTGGGTTTAATAATATTATCATGACCCATATCGGAAATTAAGCGTACAGGTTCTTTAAGTTGATCAGCAATACGATAACTGCCGTTATCATAGATATATACTAAGATAAGTCGAGCGTTATTTGAACCAATGTCCATGAT
>JAZULU010000160.1:0-5850 GCA_045603265.1 Clostridia bacterium | reverse complement strand
AAATGGTAATGCCCGGCGATAACGTAACAATGAGCATTAAGCTTATCACAGAAATCGCTATCGAAGAAGGTCTCCACTTCGCTATCCGTGAAGGTGGTAGAACTGTTGGTGCTGGTATTGTTTCATCAATCATCGGCTAATCTGATTCGAGCCCGATAATTCACTACAAACATAAGCCTCCCCAAAGGGAGGCTTATTTACTTTGTCGAGACAACCATAAAAACTCAGTCACTTACGTCTGTGTAAGCTCCTTCGTTTTTAGAACGTCTCTCCTTGTCTTGTAGCGTTTATCGTGCTCTCATACGAGGTAAAGACCAACTATGAGGTGAAATAATTCGTTGCAATCACAAAAGTCCTGCGTTTCGCAGGACTTTTTGTTTACTGTGTCGCAATAACCATAAAAGCTCAGTCATTTACCACGTCAGCACAAGCTACGCTTTGCGGTTTCACACAATAAATTGTGTAAAACCTATTTAGCTCCGCTGTGCTTCCTTTTTCCCAAAAAGTAATTCTGCTTTTCGGGAGCCCTGACTTGCTCCTTCGCTTTTAGAACACCGCGCCTTGTCTTGCAATGTTTTTGAACTCGTTATGTTTCGGACAGATCAAAGAGTTTTGGTGTTATATGATAATATATCAAAAAGTATTGCAAAAAAAGACATAAAGTGATATACTAAAATTATAATATAAGAAAGGTGAAGCGGATTTTTAATAAAATTCGCGTGTGAACAAGATGTTTTGTGGTAAATGTGGAAACAATATTGCTGACAATTCTACTTTTTGTCCGATTTGCGGAAGTGCAATTACCAGAGTTGAGGAAAACACTCAGGAAACCGAGGTTTTGACAAACAATGAGTTTGAAAATAATGGTGCATACGATTCAAACTTTGCAACACCCGGTTTTGATGAAACTCCAAATGCAAGAAGAAAGAGAGAGTTTAAGTTTGACGTTAAAACGTTACTTAAGATCGCCATTCCTTTAGTTGCGGTAGTGATCGTTGTTGCTATTGTCGCTTCCAATTTATATGGTATTGGCGGATTCTTTGTAAAGACATTTGGCTCTGATCAGGCTTATTTCAGTTATGTGGCAGCACATGCTGTTGAAAGCAACTTTATTGACGGCTTTGCAAACAATTACGGTACCGGTCTTGAAACGCTTGATGGCAGTTACGGCGCCAATGCGGAAATTAAGTTGACCGTAGGTGAAGAAGCAAGAGAACTTATTGGTGACATTGTACCCGTTGATGTGGAATGGGCGAAAGAAGCAAATATTAAAATCGAGTCAAATGTTAAGGACTCAAAAATGGAATATACCGCTAACGTAAAACTTAACGGCAGTGAATTGGCAGATTTGCGCGCTATTCTTGATATGGAAGAGGGCCAATTATTCCTTGCATTATTGAACCTTAACAAAAAATATATTACTGCTGAAGGTGGCTCTCAGTTTAATGATGAGTCGATGGAATTACTTACTAAAATTTCAAAGGAACTTCCCTCTGATGCAAAGGTCAGCAAACTTCTTAAAAAGTATGTAAAGATCGCTTTAAAGGAAATTGATGAAGTTTCCGCTGAAAAGGAAACTTTAAAGGTAAACGGTATCAGCCAGAAAGTGACCGCCATTGAAATCGAATTAAGTGAAGAAACCTTTAGAAACATGGGTCGTGCCGTTCTTGAAGAGTTGATCGAAGATAAAGACGTTAAGAAGATCATCAAAGATATGGGCAACACCATGGAAGAAGAGGATATGCTCGATATGGACGGCGAAGAGTTGTATGAGAACTTCGTTGAAGCATTGGAAGATACTCTTGATAACATGGATTATGATGCAAGCAGTGAAACATTGTGCACAGTAACTTTCTACGTTGACGGATCACATGATGTTACCGGATTTAAGGTTGCAGTTGAGGATCAGGATTTGCTCGTTTGGGAAAGCGCACAAAAGGGCACAAAGATCGCTACTGAAATATATGTAAACGTTAAAGGAAATCGCGTTGGAATCTCCGGTGAAGGAACAAAGTCCTTTGGAAAGATCAACGGTAGTTATGATGTTGAAGCAATGGGCATGACTCTTACCACCATTGATGTAAAAGGTTTTGATACCGATAAATTAAAGGACGGCTATTTAAAGGGTACATTTACTATTGATGCTTCAGCCGTTGCACAGTTAGCAAATGTGGCTGCAGATGGCGATATACCTACCTCAGTTATGTCTGAACTTGATGACGTTCAGTTAGAGTTGAAGTTTGATACCGCTGCTAAAAAGGCAAATGTCGAAATGAACGTTATTAAAGATGGCGAAGTATTTGTGGGCATCGAAATGAAGAGCAGCATGAAATACAATGGCTCGAACGTGTCAATTCCCTCAGATAGTAAGTGCATCGATCAGGAAGATGCTGATGAATGGCTTGATGAAGTTGATTGGGATAAGTTGATCAAGGCATTGGAAAAAGCAGATGTTGACAGCGATATCATCGAATTAATAGAAGAAGCTATTGATGAAATTGCATGATTTTGGTAAATTAGAATAAGATATTTTAAACATTGGCGCGACTTATACAGTCAGCGCCAATGTTGATATTGGAGTAGTTTATGACCATTGAGATTAAAGGAATCCGAAAAAAATACGGAAAAAAAGAAGTGCTTAAAGGTATTGATCTGACCATTACTTCAGGCAAGTGCGTTGGAATTCTTGGCGGAAACGGGTGCGGAAAATCTACGCTTTTATCCATTTTGGCAGGAATCCAGGATGCAGATAGCGGATCTTTTCTTTACGAGGGTAAAGATTTGTTTTCATATACAAAGCAGCGCTCACAGTTGGTGGGATATATTCCCCAAGGAACACCTTTGATTGAAGAATTATCTGCAAAGGATAATTTGTCCCTTTGGTATGATAAGGAAGCAATGAACAAAGAACTTCAAAACGGCGTTCTTAAAATGCTGGGCATAGATGAGTTTTTAAACGTTTCCGTTTCCAAAATGAGCGGAGGAATGAAAAAAAGACTGTCTATCGGGTGCGCAGTGGCAAACCGTCCGCCCATACTGTTAATGGATGAGGCTATGGCGGCACTGGATATCTCATGCAAGCAAAAAGTTTTTGATTATATAAGAAAACACAAGCAAGATGGCGGAATCGTTGTTCTTGTAACTCATGACGTTATGGAACTTGAATTATGTGATCAATGGTATATTATTAAAGATGGCATTGCTAAACCTTTTGTATATAAAGGAGAGCCGGAAGAGTTGATCCGGAATTTCTGATTATGAAGAAATATTTTTTTCTACAATGTAAGCGCGTATCAAAAGTACTTCCGTCTGTTATGGCAGTAACGTTGCTACTGGTTATCGGTCTTGGCGCTTTGTTGATGGGGATGATCAATTCCCACTTGAACAGTGAAGAAAATAAGACCATCAACATAGCCATTACAGGTGATTTGGATAATGAGTATCTCAAATGGGGAATTGCGGCAGTAAAAAACTTTGACCAAAGTCGATTTTCCATTACGTTTTTAGAAGAGCCTGATGAGAAAGAGGCTCAACGGAAGTTGTCCAACGGAGAAATTTCCGCATATATCGTATTACCTGACGGATTTGTTGATAACGCTTTAAGAGGCGATATTGAGCCTATAAGATTTGTTACTACTGCAGGTGCAGGTGATATTGTTACAATGCTTAAAGATGAGGTAACGGCATTGGTAACCGATATCGTAATGAACTCACAACAAGGCATGAACGGCATAATGTATGCAACTCAAGACAATGATATCAAGGGCGTGCGCGGAGAATTGCAAAATAAATTAAGTATCGAATATCTTGATCTGATCCTGAAACGTGGGGAAATGATCGAGGTTGAAGAA
Organism: Clostridia bacterium; assembly: GCA_045603265.1. Taxonomy (GTDB): domain Bacteria; phylum Bacillota; class Clostridia; order Christensenellales; family QALW01; genus UMGS1322. The sequence goes on along the minus strand of JAZULU010000160.1, from coordinate 1,999 downwards.
CTTGGCATTGTTACCGGTCTAAAAATGACGGAATATTATATCTGCGGAATTGCCATTTTGTTTTTAATGTTGTTGGGATTGCCCTTTGTTACGGTATATACGGGGGATAAAAAGGCATTAAGTTCTTTACTTGTTTCCAAAAACTTATCTGTAAAAAAGCAGGTGCTTGGTGAGTGGCTTGCACATTTGACTGCCTTAGTTATGTTGTGTGCGATAGTTTTCGTCTTGTTGTGTCTTGGTTTTATGCTTGTAGATGATATGAGTGAAAATATCGGCATGCTTACGATGTTTTTTATAAGGTTTATTCCGGTGCTTGTCATGATCTCTGCTTTTAATATGATGATTTTTGAAGTGTCGGCAAATATGGTAAGCGGCGTAATGTTGCACTTCTTTATCACGCTGAGTTTGTGCTACTTATCGGGATGTTTTTATCCAGTCTATGCGTTTCCTACAGTGGTGCAAAAAGTGGAAAAATTCTTACCGACAGGTGCTGCCAGGGAATTTTTGGCAGGCACGTTTAATGGTGAAACAACTGTTATTGCCTTTATATTAATAGTTGTGTTTACCCTTCTGTTTTTTACCGTTTCTTTGCTGGTAAGGAATTATAAAACCAGATACGGAAGGGGGTCACAGACTTGAAACGTCTTTTTAAGTGGTTTCTGATGCTGAATAAGCGACTTTATAAAAAACCTTCGTTCTGGGCGATTTTGCTTATGATTCCCGTTGCTGTGTTTACGCTTAGCATGGTTGCACAGCAGGAAAGCGGTTTTATTCACATAGTTTTATACCAGGAAAACCCTAACGATCAAATATCTTCATCAATAGTAAAAGAACTTACTGAGGAAGATTCGCTTATACGCTACACTTGTGTAACCGATTTTGAAAAGGCGACCGAAATGATCCGCGAAGGTGAAGCGGATTCTGCCTGGATCTTTCCTGATAAAATGGAAGATAAGATCGACAATTTTGTAACTGAAAAGAATCAGAAAAAAAGCGTAGTAATGGCGATAGAACGAGAGCAAAACGTATTTTTGCGTCTTTCCCATGAAAAACTTACCGCAATAATACAGACTCACGCATCGCGGACGTATTATCTTCATTTTATGCGTGCTAATGTGGAGCAGTTGGCAGATCTTACCGATGAGGAGATTTTAGAGTATTATGACCGCGCAAAAATGAACGATGATTTGTTTGTGTTTGATTCTCCTGATGGTATAACCAATTCCCTTGAGCAGAATTATCTTACGGCACCGGTTCGAGGTTTGTTGGCGGTGCTGGTATTGCTTAGCGGAACTGCGGCGGTGCTGTTCTTTATTGAGGATCAGGAGCGGGGAACATTTGCTCTTGTTCGTGAAAATAAGCGCATATACGTTGCCTTTGGGTGCGTACTGATAGCAGTGCTGAACGTATGCGCAGTTGTTGTTATAGCCTTATATGTTGCAGGACTGGGTGTGTTATTAATCCGGGAGTTATTAAGCATGGTATTATATTCAATATGCTGTACATGCTTCTGCTTGCTTTTGATGCTTCTTATGCGGTCTATGCGCTTAATAGCATCTTCCATACCGATGCTTATGATAATTACCCTTTTGATCTGTCCCGTCTTTTATGACTTCCGTGACATCTTGTGGGTACAACATTTCCTGCCGCCTACTTATTATATTAACGCTTCCCACGATGCAAGATATCTTTTATACATGGCGGTATATACTGTAATATTGGCGATTTTATGCTTCTTATTACGAAAAAATGTAAAGATGCAGCGAAAATAGAAAATGATCAGATGAATTGTCAAACTAAGTGCAACATTTTTTGAGAGAAAGTCCAAACAAATCAACCGGTTTTTGAAATCCTAAATCCTTTTTGGGCCTGGCGTTGATCAACGCCAGGTTCTTTTTTAGCGTTGAAGGACTAACTCGCGAAAGATTTCTGCCTTTTGGATAAAACTCACGGAGCAAGCCATTCAAATTCTCGTTTGTCCCCTTTTGCCAAGCACAGT
>JAZULU010000159.1:0-7076 GCA_045603265.1 Clostridia bacterium | reverse complement strand
ATTTATTACTTTAAAATTCTCCGACCTAAAATGTGCGCATCGGTGGATGATTTTAGGTGCGGAGGATGCAGTAAGGCAGGTCGCCTTACAAAGACGACAAACCATAAAAGCGCCGCTGATACGCCATTTGAGGCGAGTTCGAATATGTGCGTTATGGTATAACAAAAACATTAAGAAAACGGCTTGTTTTAAGCCGTTTTTTCTATTTATTACAGAAAGGTTACAAAAAAAGGTTGACTTTTCAAAAAGAGTTTGATATACTTTGTAATAGAAAAGTAATAATATGGGTATTTTCCGTAATCTTTGAAAGGAGGAGATTATCATGTTCAAACATTATATTACGGGCATATTGATAACGATCGTTCTTGTCAGTTCCATGTTTATTCCCGTTAATGCTGAAGAAACTCTTGATACGGGGATATCTCCTGCCGACACTACTGTTGTGGAGGAGGAAGAAGCAACACCCTATCCTGAGTTGGAATTAAAAGATAATAATGTTGACGTTTTAAACGTTCAATCAAGATTAAGAGATCTGGGCTATTATAACTATAAAGTTACCGGATATTACGGTGAATTGACCGAATATGCCGTAAAACTTTTCCAGAAATATAATAAACTTGAGGAAACGGGTAAAGTAGATGCGGCAACAAACGAAGTGCTTTATGCAAACGATGCAGTTCGTATGCCTATGTCGGGTATTGATGCAAAGGCCGATCGTTTCGGCGTTACGCCGTCGCCAACACCCACACCAACACCTACACCTAAACCAACTGCAAAACCTACAACTACAAAGCAACCTACTTTTAATACTGCAACGGGTAAAGGTAAAGTTTCAACAGGTACTTATATGGAGTGGTCCAAGGTAAAAGGCATTTTCGCTCGTGGCGATATTGCAACGGTATATGATTTTAATACCGGTGTTTCCTGGAAAGTTAAGCGCACCGGCGGAAGCAAGCATGCCGACGTTGAGCCTATAAGTTCAACCGATACCGCACTTTATAAACAGGCTTTAGGTAAGTATTATAAGAATTGGCGTCGTCAGCCTTGTATTGTTGTTATTGACGGTTATCGTATAGCCGGCTCATATCACGGTTATCCTCATGGTTATGATGCCATTGCAGGCAATAACATGACAGGTCACTATTGTATCCACTTTAAAAACAGCCGTACACATTGCTCTAATAAGATCGATCCTGATCATCAGGCTTGCGTGAGGAAAGCCGCAGGACTTTGATCACAGCACAAAAAATTCTTGAAACTGCGGTTCGCGTCAGCACAAGCTTCGCTTTGCGGTTTCACGCACAAGTGCGCAAAACCTGTTTGGCTTCGCTGTGCCTCCTTTTCCCCAAAAAGCAATTCTGCTTTTCGGGGACCCCATAAAACCTTGGTCATTTACCGTTATGTAAACTCCCTCGGCTTTAATCGCGTATTCACCTGATTTTCAAGTTTTTTTGCACTGTGCGGGACATCGCAAGAAATCTTCGAAACCAAGACCCTCAACAGTTTGAGGGTCTTTTTCTGGGGGACAACAGAACCGTCCCCCTGTCTCATAATCCGAACCATCCGAAGAGGTAAGTTGGAATGAAAAAAATTTGTATTATTTTAGTAATGTGCGTTTTGCTTTGTGTTATTAGCTTGATTTTGTATTGTATAATACCGCGTTCTATTACCGAGTTTTCTTTTTGTGAATATGAGTGGGCTTTAGATGAGTTTGCAAGCGATTTGAAATTTCAACCTATAGATACTGCATATGAGGCAAAAAAGATAGCAGAAGAGGTATGGTATAATTATTATGGATTAAAAATTCTTTTTGAAAAACCCTATAAAGTTTCGTGGGATCCAACTACAGAGGTTTGGCTGATTGAAAGTAGTTTCTATGGTTCTGTCGGTGGAGTTGCTTATATGCTTTTACATTCAAATGGTAACGTTTTGGCTGTCTGGCATGAAAAGTAAATGATGAGACAAGGGAACGGTTCTCCTGTCTCCTTTCAAAAGTATAAGCGAAAAATAGCTCTTTTGCGAGACCAAAATATTAAACAGGCTTAATTTTCAAGCCTGTTTTTTCTTGGTTTATTTAGATGTGGAAACATATAAGGAGTAGATAGATCTACTCCTTAATTTTTTACTGTTCGTCGTTGTAACGCTTTTTAAGTTTGTTTAAAATTTTGGGATAAAGTTGGCAGGACATTCCACCGTCAACTATAAGTTCAGTACCCGTAACGTTTTTGGACATATCTGTTCCAAGATACCATGCGGCATTGGCGATATCCTCAAAATCGGAAATATCACCGATGGGGGTAAGAAGACCGTTTACTATCTGTTTTGAACCCATTTCAACCCAGCGCGCAGTTTTTATTGTGCCGGGAAGCACTACGTTTACGCGGATTCCGTAAGGACCTAAGTCAACGGCAAGTGCTTTAGTAAGTGAGTTTATTCCACCCTTTGATGCAGAATATGCGGCACGGTTTGGAATTGCGCGGTAAGCAGTGTTGGAACTGATAAATACAACGGCTCCTTTTTTCTGCTCGCGCATACGGATTGCGGCCTGACGGACAATGGAAAAATTCCAAACAAGATTTGTTTCAAAAACTCTTTGGAAATCTTCTAAAGGTACGGTCCAGAAATCTTGACCTGCGGCAGGGTCTTTAGGATCAAAACCCATGTTTGCGGCATTTAAAACTACCGTTTCAACAAATCTGCCCGTTGAATCGATATCGTTGAAAATATCGATTATCTGTTGTTCAGAACCGATATTACATTCGTAACCTTTTGAAAAAACACCAAAATCTTCTGCTAACTTTTTTGCTGATTCTTCGGCATCATTCTTTCTGCGGCTGGTGATAAATACATCCCAACCGTTTTTTGCATAAAGTTCGGCAATGGCATAGCCTGTGCCTGCTTGTGCTCCTGTTATAAATACTGCTTTTTTCATAAAAACCTCATTAAAAATAAAATTCGCTTTTTGCGGGACGAATATCAGTTAATGCGCCCGTATAATGTCTTAATGTGTGGGCAGTATAGGGGTGCTTTAAGCACTCTTCTTCATTGATCTCAATGCCAAGGCCCGGCTTGTCTGGAATAGTGATATAACCGTCTTTATATTCAAGTTTTTCGTTTGTAACGTCTTTGCGCCATTCAACGTCGGAGTACATGATCTCCAAAATGCAGAAGTTAGGACAGTTTGCTGCAAGTTGAAGTGTTGCGGCATTGGCAACGGGGCCTGACGGGTTGTGTGGTGCAAAGGGAATGTATCTACATTCTGCTTCTGCGGCGATCTTCTTTAATTCCATAATACCGCCTGCGTGGGAGATGTCGGGCTGAATATAATCGGCGGGCATCATATCAAAGAATTTTCTGTAATCCCAGCGAGTATAAAGTCTTTCGCCTGCAGAGATGGGAACGGGGGATTTATCGCGTACTGCCTTTAAAGCATCGAGGCTATCGGGCGGTACGGGTTCTTCAAAGAACATAGGCTTAAACTGCTCAAGTTCCCTTGCAATGGTAATTGCGGTAGGAATATTGAATCTGCCGTGACCTTCGATTAAAAGGTCAACATCATTACCGGCCGCTTCGCGTACTGCCTGAACGCATCTTAAAGCCTTATCAAGTTCTTTGGAGGAAATGTTCATATAGTTCTTGCCGAAAGGATCCCATTTCATAGCGGTAATACCTCTTTCAACGGCAATTTTTGCTTTCTCACCAAATTCTTCAGGCTCTTTTGCACCTGCAAACCAACCGTTTACATAAATGCGCACTTTATCATTGACTTTTCCGCCTAAAAGTTGATAAACGGGAACGTTAAGTGATTTGCCTAAAATATCCCAGAGAGCCATTTCAACTGCGGAAAGGGCAGACATAAGAACTGCGCCGCCGCGCCAGTAAGCATCGCGGTAAATATCGTGCCAATGCTTTTCGATATCTAAAGGATTTTTGCCTACAAGATATTCTTTAATATGTTCAAGGGCGCCTTCCAATGCTTTTTCTTTATATTCAAGAGTTGCTTCACCAACACCTGTAATGCCTTCGTCTGTATAAAGTTTTACGAACACCCAGTTGGTGCGGAAACAGTCAACATTAAAAACTTTAAGATCTGTTACTTTCATAAATTTATCTCCTTAAAAAACTCTGGAATTACTGCTGTCTCATATTTAAAATCGGAAAGGGAATTATCGTCAAAAAGACCAACGTGCATGGGAACAACTTTCTTTGCTTTAACTTCATCTGCAAAGCGCATGGCATCAGTAAAATTCATGTTGTTGCCTACACCGTTTACAGGCATAAACAAAACGTCAATATCATCAGGCAGAGTTTTTAAAATGTCGGTATTATAAAGAGTATCGCCCGTAATATAATACTTTTTATTTTCTGCTTCAATAATGATTCCTATTGCTTCGGGATCGGAGTGCACAGCCTTAACTGCGGTAAAGCGAATATTACCTTCAGTCCATTGGGTGTTTTTAGGGAAATAAACGTAATTGTGGTGCTTTCCGTATTGTCTTACTTTTTGGAAGCATGAGGGAGGCACTATACATAAAACGCTTTTTTCTGTTTTTAAATAGTGATCGAGAGTTTCTTCGTCATAGTGATCCATGTGATCGTGAGTGCAGATAACTATATCAGGTTGAATTTTTAAAAAAGTTTCGTCAACTGCTACTCTGCGGTACGAAAGGGGATTAACTTTTCCGCAGGCATTTGAGAGATATGGGTCGATAACGATTTTTTTGTTATCTGTTTCAAATAAAAGTCCTGCCTGACCAAGCCAAGTAATTTTCATATGTTTACACCTTCTTTAAGAAAAGTTTTGATGCCATATCCGTTGCGGGAACGAAAAGTTTTCCGTTTTCGGCAACATACTCTTTGTTTGTGAAAAGATCGGTATAGGTGCCGTCTTCAACGAAAAGAACAGTATCTTTAAGAGAATATACACCCTTTAAATTATTGCTGATATATACGGGTGATTCATCGTCATCACAATAGATGTGTACCCCTGCCATGCGGGCAATGTTGCGAAGAACGCTTCCTGATAAATTACCGACGGCTGAATAAATACTCGTCCATGTGCTAAAACGTTTTACACCTATTGCCATTTTTTCAGTGTTGGGATATACGCCAAGGGGCATAACGTCGCCATCCTCAATGAAGAAAAGAGGCTTTGGTAAAAACTCATAGGTAAGTTTACCAAAGTGGGTGTTTACGCTGTTTTCTTCACCAATAAGTTCTTTAACGTTTATTTCCGTTATGTTCTGAACACCTGAAACACCGTTTTTAACGTAATCGGGAGCATATATCCATAAAACGGTTTTGTTATTTGCTTTTAATTTCTGGATAAATGCAGGATTTTCAATGGAAAATGCATCAAGGAAGATTACAAGTTTGTATTTATCCAAATCAATATCATCAACGTCACAGATAGAATAAACATCGTAAGGCGCGCCCATTCGCGCAAGACCGTCACGCTGAAGACCCAAAAGAACAGTATTAATTTTTGCATTTTTGTTTACACCGTAAAGTGATTCGCCCTCGGCAATAACAAGAATTTCCGCAACGCTTTCGTGCTTCATTAAGGTGATGTCTTTTTGAATATCTATCATGTTTTTGATGGCACCCATCATTTCGTCAGAATAGAACCAACCTTCAAACATATCAAACCACCATAATGCCGCACCCTTTGATGCACAAAGCATAAAATCACGTTGCATGATGTTAAGTGCCTGATGAGTGCTTTCACATTTGTTGTGTCCGCCCGGAATAAGCATACCTTCAATTTCAGGAGGAGCAAGGTTTGTGATATGGTCAAATTCAAGATAGTAAAGTTTGTTGTGTTTATCTAAGGTATCGTAAGTAACCATGTAAGCACTTGTTGAATCTTCGGCGCGGTATCCGTAAGAGGATGGCGAAGAGATCATGTCGATATCCGGGGAAGTAAACACTTTTTCGTAAGCAAGATGTCCGTCATTCCAAAGGCGAGCATCGTCAAGTTCAAAAAGATAGCCAAAGTATACACCAAGCAGTTTTTTGTGCTTGATAATTTCCTGGGCGGCAGATGCAAAATACAGTAAACTGTCGGAAATAAGTTCTGCATGGAATTTTCTAAAATGAATAAGTTTTTCTTTTCTGTCAATGGGTAAGAAACTTTCCTTTTCGGGAACATTTAATTCTTCTAAAGTGGGAAGAGTAATATTTTCATCATTTGAATATTTCTTGTAAACGGCTTCTTTTAAGGGGTGTGGTGCTTCTTCGTCAAAATGGCTGAACCACTCGGTGGTAAAACCGCAAAGCATGAAATATCCGTAGAACTGATCGCCGTACTTTTCTTCAACGTGGGTGATAACTGCCTGAAGATAATCTTTTGCATCTTCGCGCCACTTATCGTAGCCGATAGTCTGGGAAAGATTTGTAAAGGTGTTTGGTGCTTCGGGATGAAGTTCAAGCCACCAAGGGCGTGTATCAAGTTGAATCATTAATGCAAAATAACAACCGGGCGCACTTTTTATAAATAAGTCGATCTGATTGTCTATAGGCTCAAAATCGTATTTGTGATCGCCAACCCAACTTTCACCGTAAAGGGAATAGGGTACGCCCAATGCGCAGATAATGCCACTTGTTAAAATGCTGAACAGTTTTACGCCTGCCTTATAAAAATCGGAAACGTTTCTTTCCGTGGGACGGAAAGATTTAAAGGATAAAGGCTCAATAATTTTACCGTCAATATCTACTTTTAACGCTCCGTTTATTCTTGTAAGTTTAACCTCTTTCATTTATAAAACCTCACAATCGTTATAAAACCATTATAACAAAATTATATCATGGGAAATTGACAAAATCAATGTTTATTCTTTTTAAAATCTTACTTTAAATTATAAAATTCTTGCCAAAAAATATTTTTTTCCATTTTTGTTTTTTTTAGTTGACAAAACCAAAGACTATTGGTATAATTACTTCGTTAAATATGGCGGCGTGGCTCAGTTGGCTAGAGCATTCGGTTCATACCCGACAGATCGGTGGTTCGAGTCCACTCGCCGCTACCAATAAAAAAAGCAGGTCATCGACCTGCTTTTTTTATTGGTAGCACCAAG
>JAZULU010000158.1:0-9074 GCA_045603265.1 Clostridia bacterium | reverse complement strand
AACACGATCTTGCAACCGATGGATAAGGGATAAGCCATTGTTGCCGCAAAGGTGATAGCGGGAACGATAACTTCATCACCGGGCTTAAGATTTGCATATTTGCAAGCAATTTCAAAGCCTGCGGTACAGTTGGTAACAAATAAGCTACCCTCGGTATTTAAAAATTCATCGCACATTTCCTCAGCCTTTGCAACCTGAACGTCAAGGCTCAATTTTGCAGGAGGTGCGGAAACCTTATCAAGAGCATAAACTGCATTTTCAACTGTTTTTATTGCTTCATCGTAGTCATTGCCTTCGCCAACCATCATAAATTTGATAATTGCCATTAAGTCCTCAGCGTTGTAGTTTTCGCCTACTGCCGCCCAAGGTACTTTAGTTTCACCTGTATTGTATCTGAAATCTGATGCTTTCTTCTTTGCCATTTTTTATATCTCCTTATAATTTAATTATTTTTGATTCATTGTTGGAACGGTAAGCGGCTTCCATAACCTTTTGAACCTGAACTGCATCTTCTGCAGGAACTTCTAAAGGCGCGCCCGTTAAAATTGAATTGGAAAAACTTTCGATCTCGCGAGTGTAAGTGTTGCCAAATTCTACGTTAATATCTGTGTTCTGAACTTCTTTTTTATCCTGCTGTGCATCGTAAGCACCTTGCTTGCCAAGGAAGACTGCGTCAAGAGTTCCGCCGTCAACCTGACCGATTACGTTATCACCGATAAGATGACCCTCTTCACCGAAAATCTCAATGCGCCATTTTGCGGCATCGTCGGCAATGTTGAAGTTTGATTGCACAACACACTGAACACCGTTTTCCATTTTCATAAGAACTGATGAAGAATCTTCAACTTCATAGTTAAAACTTAACGTATCGTTAAAACTTGCAACGGATGATGCTTTAGTTCCCAGAATATACTGCATAAGGTCGATACAGTGAACGCCCATATCAAGCATTGCACCGCCGCCGCCATACTGCTTGCTTTGACGCCACGCACCGGGAATGTCAGGATACCAGCAAGTAAACTGGGCATAGCCTGAAACGGGCTTGCCGATCTTGCCTTCTGCAATGGCTTTTTTCATTTCCTGAACGTAGGTGCCGAAGCGCATCATTAAGCCTGCGGCAATAAGAACGCCTTTTTCCTTACAGTAATCTACTACTTTTTGTCCTTCTTCAGCGGTCATAGCCAAAGGCTTTTCAATTAAAATATGCTTTTTTGCGTCTGCTGCCGCCATAGCCTGCTTTGCGTGAAGAAAAACGGGGGAAGCAATATAAACTGCATCAATTTCAGGATCCGCTAAAAGATCTGCTTCATTGTCATAGGCTCTTTTGCAGTTCCATTTTTTGCGGCATTTTTCAGCCAATTCCATATTGACTTCCATTACGGCACCAAGCTCTGCATTCTCTGCGAGCATCAAGCCGGGAATAGTTCGGCGATCAGCGATTCCGCCTGCACCGATGACACCCCAGCGCACTTTTTCAGTCATAAGGTATCCTCCTTGGTATATTATTATTTACATTGTAACATATCAAGAAACAATATGCAACGGTATGTCCGAAATTTACCCAAAAAAAGTCTTAATAAGGTGAAGAAAAGGTGCTGGAGTAAAATTTTAAAAAAAATAAAAAATGTAAATATTTCTGTTCAAAGTACTGTTTGTAGGACATTGAAAAATGTATACTATAAGCGAAATCGACGGAAAGTCGAAAAATAAGGAGGAAAAAATTATGGCTTATGGAAAAACAGAAACTTGGAAGGTAGTATACTATCCTAAAGTATTAGATGCAGGAAGAATGGGTGTTGCCTTTGTTGAGGCGGAAACTAAAGCGGAGGCATCTTATTTCTTCAAGCAACAATATGAAGGAGAGTTCCATACCATTAGCAGTATTGAAAAGTTGGGCTAAAATGAACAATAAAACAGAAGAACTTATAAAACGGTGGAAACAGATCACTATTGATGTCGTAAAATTGAAAAAGTTTTCAAAATCATCGGCAGTTGAACTTGTAGAGGATACACAACGTCATTTATGGGAGTTTTCCGAATCTGACGTTGTGCCCAAAGAAGTTTTAATGTTGTTTTTGAATATGCAGAACTTTTTTGTTGAAACATCAATGCTTTCTGATGATGAAACACCCATTGAATTTCACGACTGTCAAGAGTTGTATAATTTTATGAGCGCACTTAAAAAAGAAGTGCTCATTTAAAAGGAGAAAATTTATAAATGAAAGATTTGAATTTGATAGCAGAAAAATGGGAAAAGCAGGTATATGCCGTTTTAGATTTAAAGAAGATATCTAATAAAACGATTCAGGAACTTTTAAAAGATACCTACGAAGTTCTAACGGAGTTTTGTAAAAAAGATCTTGTGCCCAAAGAAATAGGAAAGATCCTTTTGAATATGCGTGATTTTTCTTATTTTGCATCAATAATGGAAGAAAATGAATGTGGTGCAGGCTTTTATAACTGGGAAGAAATACATTATATTGTAAAAGCGTTGGAAGAAGGTTTTTTTGAATCAAAATACAGTTATAAATTTCCCGTTCTTTTTGTTAAAGACTCCGTTGACAATGACTTTTTGTTTGATCTTGAAAATGATCCTATCGAAAAGTATTTTGTTGCGATACAGCAGGCAAGATCTATTCCAATTTAATATTGACTTTTGTCTTTTTTATGATAGAATAATTCCGTCAGGAGGGATTTTATTATGAAAAACATTGTTTTAAAATGTTATCCTATCGGTAACAAGCGCGTTAACTGGAAACAAAATGATTTTGTTTTTTCTACATTCCAGTGCCATGCTGACGATATGGAATCCGCAATAAAAAATCTTAAAGAGGCAGGCTTCAATTTGCTTGAAATGGGATGGATGCCTCACGATAAATCTTTCGCCATTGCAGATCTTTGTGAAAAATACGATATTGACGTTCTTTTCCAGGACTTTGCCATTATGGGCGGCATGCAGGAAAGATACGTTGACCGTAAAGTTGACGAAAGCGTTGCAAAAGAATTGGTTGAAAAATTAAAAAATAACAAGAATGTTTTAGGCTACTATGTGTGGGATGAGCCTTATCGTGATAACGAACTTAAAGAGGCAAGAAATCAGATGAATTTTCTGGAAAAATATGCACCTGATGCACTTCTTTTTGTTGTTGCAATTCCCAGTTATAACATGGAGTTTACATGGGAAAACGGCAAGTTTAAAGAATATCTTGAAAGATATATAAACGTTATGGAGCCACCTGTGTTATCTCTTGATTTCTATCCTGTTGGATTAGGCGAATATACCGAAAAAAATGAACTTGACGATACTTTAATGTGGTGCGATCTTGGACTTATGCGCAATCTTTGCAAGAAGTATGATCTGCCGATGTGGTTCTATTATCAAGGCTGTCCCGTATATGATAAAAACGTTCATTACACAGAATCAATGACTAATGCCATGCTTTACAGTTCACTTATCTATGGCGTAAAAGGGTTGCAATTCTATACCGCCATTGATAATTCGGTAATTGACTCTGCGGGAAACAAGGCACAGTATTTTGAAAATACAAGAAAAACTCATGAAAAAGTTAAGGCATGGGGCAATACACTTATGGCACTTGAAAGCAAACTTGTCTACCACAGCAAGGAACTTCTTCCAAATTGTGAGTATATGAACGGACTCGCTGATAAAATTGAGGACAGTAACGTTATTAAAGGAGAACTTCCTGTAAGAACGTCAGTTGGTGAACTTGAGGATGCTTACGGCAACAGATATATGCTTATCGTAAACCGTCAATTCTTTAAGGCACTTAATACCACCCTTAGTTTAAAAGAAAAGTATAACGTCTACAAAGTAAGCGATGTTGACGGAAAACAAGAACTTATTGCCCAAAACGTCGATGCACTTGATATTTCTCTTTCTTGCGGAGATGCAACTCTCTTAAGAATTCAACCTGCAAATGACGAACTTTTTACTATCGAATATACAAAATAAAAAACAGTTCACTTCATATTGAAGTGAACTGTTTTTTTGTAATAGTTAAATAAAAATATTATTCTGTAGGAATAAGAGAATCTATTTCGCCGGAAGTAGTAAGAACTATGGCATAAGATGCTTCTTCCATGACTATTTTTTTATTAGTGGGACAATCTGCTATATAAATTTTTCCAAAAGTCAATTTCTTTAATGTTTCGGGAGTGAGTGTGTCAAAGTAATTAAAACTAACGGTGAACCCGTCGATTTTTTCAAGAAATGAAATATCAGATAAGGGGTTGCCGTGTAAAATTAGATTAGTGTATTTGACGTTTGATGGTAATTTAACGGAAGAAATTATATTATTGCGGAAATCTGCGGAAATATAACTGTCTTTCATAAACGTTAAATTATCTATTTTTGTAATTTGGTTTCCGGAAACATTGATGGTTAAAAGATTGGAGGCTTTAGCAAGTTCGTCGATGCTAGTGATTTGGTTGTTGGCTAATGATAGGTATCTTAAATTAGTCCACTCAGATAACCATTGTAAAGACGCTATTTTGTTAGAGTCAGCATAGAACTGAGTGATCTTAGTACAAGATGAAAGGCATGAAAGGTCTTCTAAAGAATTGTTATTAAGGTTTAATGTGGTAAGTGTAGCGGCGGAATTTGATAATAAAGTTACATCTGAAAGTTGATTGTTTGCTAGTGATACTTTTTTAAGAATTGTGGTGTTTTCTAAACCTTCTAATGAATTTATTTTATTCCCGTCAGCTGAAAAATATTCCAAATACACTGAATTGGTGAAACAATTAAGATCGGAAATACCGGTATTGCTTATAGAAAGCGTATTTAGTTCTGTGAAATCGCTTAACCAATTTGCAGAAGGTATTAGTATGTTATCTATATTTAGACTTGTAAGAGTATCACTTATGGGTGCCAAGTGCTCAAAATTGGTTATACTTGGATTATTACTGAGGTTTAATTCGGAAATTTTATCTAAAGCATTGAAGTCAATACTACCTAATTGAGTATCTGATAAATTACAGTTATTGATTTCAAGAGCCAATAACGGGAATTGTGACAAGAGGCTAAGGTCATCTGTTTTTATAGTGCAATTCCGGATATATATAAAACGCAGATTGTTTATCTTAGTAAGATTGGTAAGGTCGTCGGAGGTAATCTCTTTTCCATCGGCGGTGATTGAATAATCAGATTTTTTATAAGTTGTTCCGGCAAAAATAATGCCTTTTGAATTTGAATCTTTGGACGAGCCGATTAGACCCATTAAACTGGATAACGCTAATGTAACTACGACCAAACAAGCGATAGCGGCGGTTATAATTCCGCCTATTAACACTTTTTTGTTGAGTTTGTGCGGCTTTTGTTTTTCTTTTGAAGTGCCTTTTGCAGAATTTGCGGTTTGTTGTGGGACTGATTCAGGTTGAACAAGGGGCTCTTTGTTTTTTTCATCGGGGATAGGTTCTATAAAACCTATATGACGTTTAATATCAACAACTAATTTTTCAAGCGCAAATTCTTTATCAAGGTAAGCCAAATAACGCTGAACGTTGCCAAGATAAAAATTAAATTCACTGTTAAGTGTACAACTTTCTATCATAAAAGGCATAATTAATTTGTTTAAATTAATGGCTTGATCAAGTTCGCGAGGAACCCATTTTGATTCTTGTGCTTTCGTAGATAAAATCAAAACAAATACTTTGCAATTTTTGATAGCTTCGGGAATTTCAACAGCATAACTTGCTCCTCCAGAAATGCTCATAGGAGCCATCCAACATGATAGTCCTTTGTTTTCTAAGGAGTTTTTTACTGTAAGTGCATCAGCAAACTCTTCGGATTTATAACTTATAAAAATGTCTTTCGTGTCCATATAAAAACCTCTTGAAAGTATTTTTTTCATTATAACATGAACAGTACCAAAAGTAAAACAATACTTTTGCAGTAATTCGCACAAGTTGATGAAAATCAACTTTTGTGATATAATACAAAGAGTCAAAAAGCAAATATCAACTATAATAAGGAGTTAGAATTCATGTCGAAAGATATATTTATTTCATATAGAAATGATGGGTGTAGCAATCAGTTTGCACATAGATTAGCAGAAGATCTTGAAAATTTGGGGTATAGTGTTTACTTTAATCCGAATGAGCAACATAGCGATTGTTTTCCTGAGCGATTAAAAAAAGCGGTAAAGGAATGTAAAGATTTTGTTTTAATATTATCACCTGGAAGTATGGCGCGGCTGCAAAGAAATGATGAAATTGATTGGGTGCGTGAAGAAATACTCACCGCTCGTGAGAATAATAAGCATATCATTCCTGTTTTGGTCGATGGTGCTAATATGCCGGGACGACCTGAAGAAATGCCGGAAAAACTTGGCTTTTTACCGTATGTTGACGCAATAAAATTACCTGATGAATATAAAAACTCACCGTTTGCGGTACTTTTAAATGGCTTGTATGCTAAGCAAGATGGCAAAGATAAATATAAGGATTCTTTTAACAGCAATGATGATTATCGTGTTGATCAGGTGTATGAACAGTTAGTAGAAAAAGTAGAAAACGAAGACGTTAATGCAATGTACGAACTGGGCATGATGTGTTATTATGGTGTAACATCTGCTCAAGGACAGTCAAAATGGGATTTTGAACAAGCAGTTCATTGGCTGAAGAAGGTTTCAGAAACTGAAGATCCCCTTAGCCATGAGGCTGAGAATATTCTTGCTCGAATGTACTATAACGGAACTGTGCCTGCTGAATCGCAATCATATGAAAAAGCGATGGAATATATAGAACGTGCTGCGCCATATAGTGACTATGCAATGCTACAGAAGTTGTATCACATGCGCGAAGGACTTGGATGCGAGTTTGATTATCAAAAGTATTTGGATTTTCTTAATAATATAGGCAAAGGCGATAATATGATGGCCATGGGGCTTGCTAACTTTTACATAAAATATGGAAAATATACAGAAGCAATGGAAGTATATGATTCTATTGAAAATCTAACTCCGGATATGAATTATCAGATCGGCATGTTTTATCGCAATGGTGTGCTGACAGATCCACCCAAACCTGATTTTATGCAGGCTGCTTTTTATTTGCGTAGCGCGGCGGATGAAAATCACATTAAGGCGGCTTATGAATATGGCATGATGTGTTTTCGTCCAACAGGAAAGTTTCGCAAGGATTTTCGAAGTGCTCAAAAATATTTACAAATTGCTGCAGATGGAGGCATTCAAGAAGCACAGTATGTGCTGGGATTTATGTATAAATCAGGTCATGTTACTAAAAATCTTCCATTGGCAGTGACGTATTTTGAAAAAGCAAAGGCACAAGGACATTCTTTTTCAGCTATGGAACTTGCATCTGTTTATCAACAACCGGAAGTGCAGAATTATCAACGCGCTTATGAGTGTGCGGTGATGGCTACTGAGCATGGTCTTGCTGAGGGAGAATTTATATTAGCGAATTTATTATTCTTGGGACGTGGTTGTGAACCTGATATTAACAAGGCATATGAATTATATTCAAAAGCCTTTTCGCATGGAATCCATTATGCTTCTATAATGATGTCACGAATAGAAAAGATTAAGAATGAAAAAAACAAAGTGCAAGGTTAATAGCCTTGCGCTTTGTTATATATTTTGATCTGTTATACGTTACTTGTTCAGGACTCATTTTTTTCAGTTGCTATATCATCCTTTTTTATAAACAATGCGATTATGCCGTATTGCACCATTGATATTACGCTTAGGGCAAGGGCGATGTAGAGGACTATATCTACAATAGGTTTGTATTGGTATAAGAAACCACCTTCCCAAGTGAAGAACATTGCGCACAAAGTTACTGACGTTATAAATGATGCGATTTTGCCAAAGACGTTGGAATAAACCATATTCTTTTTCTTTTTTGAGATTATTCCGCCACCGATGAGCATGGTAAGTTCTTTAAGACCAAGAACAATAACAACAAAGAAAGGTATCATTTCCTTTATGGTAAAGCAAATTACGGCACAAAGCTGTAAAACTTTGTCTGCTACGGGATCAAGGATTTTCCCTAAATTGCTGGTGGCATTGAATTTTCGCGCAATAAAGCCATCAATGATATCAAGTATTGATGCGATTAAAAACACCCAGAATGCGTTTAGTGGCGACGAATTGAAAAAAGCCCAAACGAAAACGGGGCATAAACATAGCCGCATAAAGGAAAGGATATTGGGAACGTACTTCATAATAAGGAACTCACTTTACATCATCTTTTTCATGCGCTCCAGTGCACCTTTTTCAAGGCGTGATACTTGTGCTTGGGATATGCCGATGGAAGATGCAATTTCCATTTGGGTTTTGCCAAGAAAGTAGCGCATTCTTATTATATTATATTCCCTTTTGTTGAGTTTTGTCAATGCTTCTCTTAAAGCAATTTTTTCTGTCCACTTTTTATCGTTTTCATTTGTGTCACTTATCTGATCCAAAACGAACACTTGTTCTTGGCCGTCTTTAAAAACCGGCTCAAAAATACTTATGGGATCGCAAACCGCCTCAAGGGCAGACTCAATATCGTAAACGGAAACGTCAAGGGCTTTTGCAAGTTCGGAATTTGTAATTTCACGATTGTGCTCGTTTGAAAGTTTTTCTCTTAATTGCATTGCTTTGTAGGCAAGATCCCGCATTGAACGGCTGACGCGGATACTGTTGTTATCGCGAAGAAAGCGCCTGATCTCCCCGATTATCATGGGTACAGCATAAGTTGAAAACTTTACGCCGTGGCTTGTATCAAAATTTTTGACCGCTTTGATGAGTCCTACGCAACCAACCTGAAAAAGATCGTCGGGAGTTTCGCTTCTACCCAAAAAACGCTGAACTACCGATAAAACAAGGCGAAGATTTGCAAAAATAAATTTTTCCTTTGCATTTTCGTCGCCTTTTTTTATTTTATCCATAAGTTCAGTTGCTTCCTTGCTTTTTAATTTTGGAAGTTTTGAAGTATCCACACCGCATATTTTTACTTTGCCTGAATATTGCATAAAAATACCTCCGCTTTGGTTATGTACGCGGTGGATATTTTTATTATTGGCTTTTTTTAGGAAATTAAACAAAAAA
>JAZULU010000157.1:0-13064 GCA_045603265.1 Clostridia bacterium | reverse complement strand
GAGTTTGGCTACAACAACGGTGAAGTTATCCTTATCGACGAAATTGCATCAGGCAATATGCGCGTTTATAAGGGCGACACCATCGTTAATCCCGTTGACCTTACAAAACTTATTCTTAATAGATAATTTAACAAAAAAAATTAAAAGGTGCTGATTTTTTGTCAGCACCTAATTTTTTATTCTTTTTCAGCGGTGGATTGAATAAACAATTCATCCATCTGTTTTTGCTCAACGACGTCGGGAGCGCCGGTGAGGAGGCATGAAGCATTCTGCATTTTGGGGAATGCAATAACGTCCTTAATATTGTCTGCGCCTGCAAGGAGCATAACTAAACGGTCAAAGCCTAAAGCAAGTCCACCATGAGGAGGTGCACCGTACTTAAATGCTTCAACAAGGAAACCGAAGCGGTCTTCGATATCCTCATCCTTAAAACCAAGAAGATTGAACATTCTGTTCTGAATTTCAGAAGAATGGATTCTGATACTTCCGCCGCCAAGTTCGTAACCGTTAAGTACGATATCGTAAGCCTTTGCACGAACTTTGCCGGGATCGGATTCAAGAATGGGAAGGTCCTCATCCATAGGTGAAGTAAAGGGATGGTGAACTGCAACGTAGCGGTCCTCTTCCTCGGAATATTCTAAAAGCGGGAATTCTGTTACCCAAACAAATTCAAAAGAATTTTCGGGAATAAGATTTAATCTTCTTGCAATCTCTTGGCGAAGTTGACCTAACGAATCAAATACAACGTTATTCTTATCGGCAACTGCAAAGATAATATCACCGTTTTCAGCGCCCATAAACTCGGCAATCTCATCAAACTGTTCTTTTGTGAAGAACTTATTTACACTTGTTCTGTAGCCTTCTTCATTCTTGATGATCCAAACAAGACCTTTAGCACGGTAAGTTTTAATATATTCCTGAAGAGAATCAATATCTTTTCTCGAGAACTTATCAGCGCAGTTTTTGGCTAAAATAGCACGAACGCTGCCGCCGTTCTTGATCGCATCGGTAAATACAGAAAAATCACAATTTTCAACTAAAGAAGAAATATTCTTTAATTCCATACCAAAACGAAGGTCAGGCTTATCGGAACCGTAATTTTCCATTGCATCACAATATTTCATGCGACGAATAGGAAGTTTTACGTCAACATCAAGAGTTTCCTTGAAAACCTTCTTTAAAAGGCCTTCGGTCATGGTCATAACGTCATTTTCCTCAACAAAGGAAAGTTCCATATCGATCTGTGTGAACTCAGGCTGACGGTCAGCACGAAGGTCCTCATCACGGAAGCAACGCGCAATCTGGAAATAGCGATCAAAACCGGAAACCATTAAAAGTTGCTTAAAAAGCTGAGGTGACTGAGGAAGCGCAAAGAACGTTCCCGGCTGAACACGGGAGGGAACAAGATAATCTCTTGCGCCTTCGGGAGTGCTCTTTGTAAGCATAGGAGTTTCGATCTCTAAAAATCCGTTATCGGTAAGATAATTTCTTGTTGCGCTTGCAACCTTTGATCGCATAATAAAGTTATGCTGCATTGAAGGTCTGCGAAGATCAAGATAGCGATATTTAAAGCGAAGTGCCTCGTTTACAGAAACACCGTCATTAACCTCAAAAGGTGTAACTGCTGCTTCAGAAAGTATCTTTACTTCCGTTACCTCTATTTCAATTTCACCTGTTTTAAGTTCTTTATTTACGTTTTCAGGCGTACGGGCAATAACCGTACCGGTAACTGCTAAAACGTACTCACTTCTTACTTGCTGAATTCTATCGAAAAGTTCTTTGTTCTTTGTACCGTCCCATACTGCCTGAACGATACCGCTTCTGTCACGAATCCACATAAACACAAGTCCGCCAAGATCACGTCTGCGCTGAACCCAGCCCATAACCGTCTGACTTGTACCGATATGTGCGCTTGTTAATTCGCCGCACATTATTGTTCTTTTTAATCCATTTAAAACTTCAGCCATATTATTAACCTCTTAAAACATTTATGATTTC
Source organism: Clostridia bacterium (assembly GCA_045603265.1). Classification (GTDB taxonomy): domain Bacteria; phylum Bacillota; class Clostridia; order Christensenellales; family QALW01; genus UMGS1322. The sequence continues at coordinate 11,066 of JAZULU010000157.1, read as the reverse complement.
TTCAGGTGCAAGTTCTTTCTGCTCGCCTGTGGACATATCTTTTAAAACATATTTGCCGGTTTCAAGTTCATTTGAGCCGATAACAACGGTATATTTAACGTCAAGTTTGCCTGCATACTTGAACTGTGCCTTAAACGAACGCTTATTGTGATCGCCTTCGGCAGCAATGCCGTTATTGCGTAATTCCTGCACAAGTTTAAAAGCGGCAATACGTTCTTCATCAGATGAACCTGATACAACGTAAACATTAAAAAGTTCAGGCTTTTCAGGGATAAGATCCTGTTCTTCTAAAAGAATGAGTAAACGCTCAATCCCCATACCAAAACCGATACCGCAGATATCTTTATCGCCAAGTTGACGTACTAAACCATCATATCTGCCACCACCGCAAACGGTAAGATCGCTTCCGTCAACAGTTGCAATGATCTCAAACACAGTTTTGGTATAATAGTCAAGACCGCGAACAATACGAGGATTAACCTTAAAGGGAATCTCCATTTCGCCTAAAATCTTTTTAAGCATTTCAAAGTGATCGCGACACTCATCGCAGATATAATCAAGAATTACAGGAGCGTTATCTGCATCTCTTCCACAGTCAACGTCCTTACAGTCAAGAATTCGCATAGGATTGCGTTCTAATCTGCTCTTGCAAGTTTCGCAAAGTTTTTTATCTGAAAAATATTCCTTTAGCGCCTGATTGTATTTTTCACGGCAATGAGGACATCCAATATTGTTGATATTAAGGCTTAACCATTGAAGTCCACACTTTTTAAGTACTGAGAAGCCAAGCATAATAACCTCAGCATCTAACGTTGCTTCGCTTCCGCCAAATACTTCAATACCAAACTGATGATGCTCGCGAAGTCTGCCACTTTGAGGTTTTTCATAGCGGTAAACAGGCGTAAAATAAAACATCTTTAAGGGAAGTGCCTCATTGAACATACCATGCTCAATAAATGAACGTGCGGCACCTGCAGTACCTTCAGGTTTCAGCGTGATACTTCTGTCGCCTTTATCGTTAAACGTGTACATTTCTTTTTGAACAACGTCAGTAGTATCACCAACGCCACGAAGAAAAAGTTCCGTATGTTCAAAACCCGGTGTACGCACCTCACGGTAGCCGTTTACACGGGCTATTTCTTTCATAATTCCTTCAACGTAGTGCCACTTATAGGCATCAAAGGGGGTAACGTCTTTCGTACCCTTAGGTGCTTGTGTAAGCATATTTTCTCTCCTAAAAAATTAATCTATATAAATTATATTTGTTTTTTGGTTTGTGTCAATTAAATTGATGAAAATAACTGAATTTTGCGGAAATTTGCTTCATCAATGCGCGCGATATATTCATAAATGCTTTTAAAGTTAAAAGCACGTTCTAACCTATCGCCAAATATTCTTTTGGAAACTGCGCCGCAACCTAATGCAAGAATATCAGTAGTTTCTTCCATAATGTCAATGTTATAGATACCGGTATGTCCTTTTTTCGTATACCCGATATTTTCAAAATTCCCGGTCATATATTTTTGACGGTAGAGATAATAGGGCTCATAACCTTTTTCCATAAGAATTTTTTGTGCGCCTTCAACCATTTCCTGAACATGCTCAACCTTTGCAGTCAAAGCATTTTCCTCAAACATTTTTGAACCGCGCTTTAAGGCAAGGGTATGTACCGTAATATTTTCTGCTTTAAGTTCAAGAACTTTATTTAAAGTGTAGAAAAACATTTCAGGTGTTTCGTCAGGCAAGCCCGCAATAAGATCTGCATTTATCGTTTTAAATCCAATCTTGCGTGCAAGCTTAAAACAATCTTCAATTTCTTCAGGTGAATGACTTCTGCCTATCTTTTTTAAAGTTTCAGCGTTCATGCTTTGAGGATTGATACTTATTCTTTCTACACCTGCTTCTTTCATTGAAAGAAGTTTTCTTTCAGTTATGGTATCAGGTCTGCCTGCTTCAACGGTAAATTCAAGTTCAGGCTTAAAATGCATGATTGCGCATTTGAGCATTTTATTGAACAATTCTTCAGTTAAAGCCGTTGGAGTACCACCACCAATGTAAACGCAGCGAACGCGCTTATTTAACTTTTTCAAAAGCGAAGCAGTATCTTCGATCTCTTTTAAAAGAGCGTCAACATAAGGAATCATAAGTTTTTCGCCCTTAGTTGAGTCCGTTGATGAGAAAGAACAATATGTGCAACGTGTTTTACAAAAAGGTATGCCTATGTAAATATCGATCTGATCTTTTTCAGGGACATAAAACTCTTCCTGATTATTTATTATCCGCTGTAAAAGTTCACCTTTTACAAAGTGAAGATCGTATTTTTTATTCAAAAGTTCAATATTTCCATTATTATCCCTTAAAAGTTTTGTGGGACGAATTCCCGTTAATGAACCCCAAGGTAAATTCTTGCCCGTTGCTTTTTTAAGGGCATCATACATGGCAAGTTTTGAGGCATGTTTTTTTGTTCGCTTTATGGATATTTCATCGTCATTTTCGATTTTTTCCAAGAATTCGCCTAAAAAACCGTTAAAATTGGCTTTAGCAATAACAACGTTATCTTCAACACTTTCAAAAAGAGATACTTCTCCTTCATCACAAAGTTCAATAACGTCAACATCCATAAAAGCCCGTATACTTTCAGAAATATCGTTATAAAATTCGGGAACGTTAGTTACTAATTTCATATTACCTCACAAAGGGGTTTGACATTTTTTCTTCCCCGATTGTAGTTTCTCTGCCGTGACCTGCATAAACTTCCGTATCTTCGGGTAATGCATACAATTTTTCTTTAATGCTTGAAGTAAGAACTTCAAAATCGCCACCTGGAAAATCCCATCTTCCCACACTTCCCTGAAAAAGTGTATCGCCCGAAAACAAAATACCATCTACTAAAAAGCAAACACTTCCCGTTGTGTGGCCGGGTGTTAAAATTACTTTAAAAGTCATATTTGCAATTTCAATAATATCACCGTCATTAAAAACATGATCGGCTTTAATTTTGTTAAACGCAAAACCAAAGGGCTCAGCAAGGCAGGAATAACCGTCCGAAAGCATATATTCTTCATTTCGGGAAACATACACTTCTGCCCCGTCTTTCTGGAGTTTGTTTACCGCACCCGTATGATCAAAATGACCGTGAGTAAGCAATACTGCTTTAATGTTTTTACCTTGCGCAGCCTTTATTATATCTTCATAATCATCACCAGGATCAATTACAACTGCATCTTTACCATTTGATACAATATAGCAATTCACCTGAAGATCGCCTACAACCACTTTTGTTATTTCCACTTAAAAACTCCTGTCGCTTTCTAAAAGAATGGTAACGGGCCCGTCGTTTATAAGAGCAACTTTCATATCTGCCCCAAAAACGCCCTTTTTGACTTCAACGCCCATATCGCTTATCTTTTTGCACACAAGTTCATATAAAGGCTCTGAAATCTCACCCTTTGCGGCTTTTATAAAGGAAGGTCTTCTGCCTTTTCGTGCATCACCGTAAAGAGTAAACTGCGAAACTGCAAGAATCGAACCGCCTACATCAAGTAGTGACAGATTCATTTTGCCCTCGCTATCTTCAAAAATTCTTGCATTTACTGTTTTTTCAGCAATATAATCAGCATCAGTTTCAGTATCCGTATCGGTTACACCTATAAGAAGTAAAATTCCATGTTCGATTTCCGAAACTACATTACCATCAATAGTAACTGATGCATTTTTAACACGTTGTAATACTCCGCGCATAAAAATCTCCTAATTATTCAATCGATATACTTCAAAAATACCTTGTATCTTCTTAATATCACGCATAATGGCATCGAGTTGTTGGGCAGATGAAATTCTGATGCCAACGGTAATTGTTCCCGTGCCTTCCTTAGTGGAGATGTTAAGTGAAGCAATATCAGACTTATTTGTATAAATGCAGTTTGAAAGTTCAAGGATAAGACCTGAACGGTCATAGGATTGAATCTGAATATTTGCAACATAACTGGTATCTGCTTCAAGATCCCATTTAACCTCGATTTCTCTTTCGTGCTCAAAACCGCCTAAATTACTGCAATCTCTGCGGTGAACGGAAACGCCTCTGCCACGGGTAATATACCCTACAATATCATCGCCAGGAACCGGTGCACAGCACTTTGCAAAACGCACAAGCATATTGCTTTCGCCCTTTACGATAACACCGTTATTTGAGTGTTCCTTTTTCTTTTCCTGCTTAGGCTTTTCTTCAGCAAGCACTGTTGTATTGGCCTTTTTATATTCTTCAACAAGCCTTGGAAGAATTTGGTGAACTCTTAAACCGCCGTAACCTACAGAAGCATAAAGATCCTCCATTGACTGTATCTTATACTTTTTAATTAACGGATCAAGCCACTCAGGCTTTGTAAGTGAAGGCCACTGATATCCTTGCCTCTTTGCTTCAGCAATAAGCATATCCTTACCTTTTTCAATATTTTCCTCTCGAAGTTCCTTTTTGAACCATGCCTTGATCTTTGACTTTGCTTCGTTTGTGTGAACGATATTAAGCCAATCTCGGCTGGGACCATGTCCCGCATTAGCAGATGCAGTGAGAATCTCGATAATATCACCATTTTTAAGTTTGGTATCAATATTTACGATTCTGCCGTTTATCTTTGCACCGATACATCTGTGACCGATCGATGAGTGTACCGCATACGCAAAATCAAGAGGTGTTGCACCCATAGGCAATCCTTTTACATCGCCCTTAGGAGTGAAAACGAAAACTTCATCGTTAAAAAGTTCGGTTTTTACTGCATCAAGAAATTCTGCGCTGTCCTTTTCTTCATGCTCAAGATCCATCATTTTACGAAGCCAACTTAACTTTTCTTCGCCCGTTGTTATCTGTCCGCCGCCCTCTTTGTATTTCCAGTGCGCTGCAACACCATATTCAGCAGTATTGTGCATTTCCTCGGTACGAATCTGAATTTCAAAGGGTTTGCCGTTTTTACCGATAACCGTTGAGTGCAATGACTGATACATGTTTGCCTTGGGCATTGCGATATAATCTTTAAATCTTCCGGGCATGGGAATAAATTCACTGTGCATTATACCCAGTGCTTCATAACAATATCTAACGTCGGTAACAATAATACGCACCGCGCTTAAATCATAGATATTATCTATGTTATCACTACCCTGCTGACGCATTTTCTTATAAACGCTGTAATAGTGTTTCGGTCTGCCGTAAACTTTTGCAGGAATAGTATTTTCAACGAGCTTTTTGTTTATTATTGCAATTATCTCATCAATTACCTGCTCGCGCTCATCTCGACCTTCATTTATTGCACCTTGAATATATTTATATGCTTCAGGCTCAAGATATTTGAGGCAAAGGTCTTCAAGACGCCATTTTATCTGGTAAATACCAAGACGGTTTGCAAGAGGCGCATATATATCAAGTGTTTCCTTGGCAATTCGACGTTGTTTAGATTCTTCACATGAAGAAAGTGTTTGCATATTGTGAAGTCTATCAGCAAGTTTAACAAGAATAACTCGAATATCATGGGACATTGCCAGAAACATCTTACGCAAATTCTCCGCTTGTGCTTCTTCTTTTGATGCAAACTGAATCTTATTAAGTTTTGTTACACCGCGAACAATTTCACTTACACCGCTGCCAAATTTTTCGGTTATTTCTTCCTGAGTATATGCCGTATCTTCGACAACGTCATGAAGCAATGCTGCACAAACGGCTTCTGCATCCATGTTCATATCGGCAAGAATTTCGGCAACGTGCTCAGGGTGAGTTATATAAGGCTCCCCTGATTCGCGCATTTGCCCCTCGTGAGCCGCTTTGGCAAGAGTATATGCTTCTTTAATTTTTTCTGACTCCTGCTGGGAGTATTGTTCAATGATTTTTTCTATCATGTATCGCTCCTGCTTGACACACATTTTAATAAATTTACATAAAATTTGCTTTCATCAAGACTGCGCTTTTGTATATCTCGGTTTAATGTGATTTTGAATTCTGTACCGCGTGAAATGCTTACAAAACCAAGTTCCTCAAAAACATGAGTCGCTACCGCAGTTATTGGCATGGGAACTTGTCTTTTTTCAGCAACCGCCTTAAAAAATTCAAGTTCTGTTTCATAATTGCCCTGATGCTGTCCTATTGCACGGTATGCCAGCATCATATTGTCGCGATCGATCTGTTTATATTCTTCAAAAATAGTATCGAACAGATCTAATCCGCATTTTAAAGAATAAATCTGAAGCCACGGTGCTTTTTCAAAAATGCTGTCAGCAAATCCGTGATTCAGCATATCATATATTATTACCCGTTTATATGGTGTAAAATCGATTTTTTCAATATTAGCACCCATAATAAGACCATTATATCCGCAGTTTTCATTAAGTGGTTTATACATTGAAACATCGAACCTTGGTGCTTCATTCTCAAGCATTTGCACACAACCTGCACAATATTCAGGAAGATCGCACAAAATAAGCGTTCCGGATATATCTTCATCGTCCCACTCAGAGATCATATAATGAAGTTCTTCGGCCTCATCAATTACATTTACTTTTGCTTTTCCCGTTTTGGGTATTGCAAGACGGCTATAAAAATATGCAGTAAGCTCCTCAGCCCTCTGTCTTGGCTTTATGTTTTCGCCTTCCTTAAAATCAAGAACTTTAAGATTTACGTTTTCAGTACCTTGCCACAAATTTATCTCAGGTCTGACTATAGCCGTACCACTTGCAAGATTTAAATAATCCGCATTATGTTTTTCAAAATTGAAAACTATTGCGCCTGCTTTTGCAGTTTCATCCTGAAGCAACATTTTTAAATGATTTTTTTGGGCACCTATCTTTTTTATTCCCGTTGGAACACAACCGTCAATACGCAAAGTTACTTCCGGATTTTCGCTTCCGCAAGGCTGAAATAATTCAATTTTTTTACAAAAATCTGCGTTTATTTCTTCTATCTTTGCTTTGGTATCATAGGATGCGATCGGATAAAACAAAACTTGCTCAAACTGCATCAAAAATTCGTTCAGACGAATCGTAAAGGCTTCAATATTTTCTTCTTTTATACTCATGCCTGCAGCCATTTTATGTCCGCCAAACTGGACTAAAAGATCTGATGCAGATGCAAGCATTTCATAAAGATCTATTCCGTCAATACTTCTTCCCGAGCCTTTTGCCATACCTGAATCATCAATAGTCAGCATAATACAAGGCCGTCTGTACTTTTCGGCAAGGCGGGAAGCACATATGCCTACAACGCCATCATCCCAATTTTTTCCGCCTAAAACAAGCGCCTTATATTTTCTTATAAGTAACTTATCCTTAATTTGCTTTTCAGCCTCTTCAAGAATATACTTTTCAGTTTCCTGACGTTTTAAATTGTATTGGCAAAGCGTATCCGCAAGTTTTCTTGCTTCAGCGCCCGATGACATAAGAAGTTTAAAGGATGTTTCGGCACTTTCCATTCTTCCTGCCGCATTTAAACGAGGTGCTATAACAAAGCCTATTGTTTGCGCATTTACTTCACCTGAAAAATCCGAAGCCTCAAAAATAGCCTTAAAGCAATCACGCGGATTATTGTTAAGACGCTCTAATCCTTTTTTTACAATATATCTGTTCTCACCTTTTAAAGGTACAACGTCAGCGACGGTAGCAACTGCCGCATAGTCAATAAAATCTTCTGCTTCAGCGCCCAATAAAGCCTCAGCAATTTTAAAAGCAATACCTGCACCGCAAAGTTCAGTATTTTCATATAAATCTCCCGGTTGTCCGGGTTTTACAACTGTACATAACGGAATATTCTGCCCAATAGTATGATGGTCTGTTACTATTATCTCATGGTTAAGATTCATATGCTTTTCAATAAGTTCGCATGAAGCAATACCACAGTCCACAGTTATCAGAAGATCACAATTCCCATTAAAAATATTGCACAAAGCATTATCATTTAAGCCGTATCCTTCGGTATGTCTGTCCGGGATATAATAAGAAACGTTTACACCGTACTTTTCAAGTGCCTGCACCATTATTGCCGTTGCCGAAATACCATCAACATCATAGTCCCCATAAATAGTTATGTTTTGATTTTTTTCTCTGGCAAGACGTATCCTATCTACAAGCACGTCCATATTCTTCATTATTCGAGGATCTAAAAGACTTTTTTCATCAGGATATAAAAACTTCTCGCAGTCCTCTTTTGTAGTAAGACCGCGATTATAAAGTATCCGTGCAAAAAGCTTATCGCACTGAAGCTCAGAAGCCAACGAATCAACTATATCAAATTCTATTTCAGAAGTTTTTTTCTTCGGTTTCAGAACAAGTGGCATAAACCCTCCAAAAATAAATAAAATACACAAAACTCCCTTCCGCCTGGCAGAAGGGAGTTTGCTAAAAACACATTAAGCCTTTTTTGGACTTGCCATTTCAGGCATAACAAGAATTGCCACAGCGGCATTTATAACAACACCGATAAGTGCGGTAATAGCAAAATTCTTAAGCATTACACCGCCTAAAATAAGCATAAGCGCAAATGCAATCGCTGCTATTGCAGAAATAACAAGAACAAGTTTTTTATTCAATGCAGAACTTGCCTTTACAGCATCAGCAACACTTTCCATTCTTGCAGAATTATCTTTAAGAATTAAAGCATAAACGATCAATATACCATATGCCAATGAGCAAGCAATAATAAGTGCTGGAATTGTATATCCGGTAACTTTAATTCCTGCAATACCAACAATGCCAAGTGTTGATGCAACAACAACAAACATATTGATAAATGCGGCAAGGCATGCCTTTATACCGAAACGTATAACTACATAAGCAAGCATAACAACTACAACAAGAATAGCAGGCCACATTGAAATAACGTTTGTTCTATTAAGTGTTGAAGAAACGTTTGTAAGACTTCCGGGATATTTAAGGAAATATTTTTCACTTAAAAGTTTTTCAGCTTTTTCGCGTACAATGTCAGTTTGTGTATTGTCAGCAACTTCAAAACTGATCAAAGCAGTTTCGCCGGCTCTGTAGCTTTTTGTGCTTTCAACATAAGTCTGTGTCTTCTGAACAACACAGCCGGTTGCGCCTGCTTCTTTCATTATGGCTTCAACGTCAGAAGCCTCAAAAGAATCGTTGATCTGTACCACAAGAAGATATGCACCGCCAACATCAGCACCGCGGTCAAAACCGAGAAGAATTCCACCAACAAGTAATACTACTGCAATAATTACTGCTAAAACGCCTGATAATTTTTTCATATTACTCACCTCTCTTAAGACCAAATGCTTTTGCACTGTTTGCGCCTAATCCGATAAATATCTTAGCAACAAACTTAAGTACAAATAACGATGCGATTATTGCTATCAATGCACCACCCATTACGGCAATTCCGAAAGAAGCGAAACCTGCATCAATAATCCAAAGACCCAATCCCAATACAGTAGCAACAAGGCCAACTTCAATAACGATCTTTCTTGAGTTTAAAACACCTGCATCAAGTGCAGATACAACATCCTTACCTGTTGCATACTGGCTTGAAACGTTGTTAAGCACCAGTGCATGTGCAAATACCATAAACAACATAACAACACACATGCCTGCAACTGCCTCAGCGTTTACAGTAAGCCATGTGAATGTGGCTGCAAAAAACTCATATCCAAGCACACCAATAAAGGTTGAAATTGCAGCAGCAAGACCAAGCATCTTATTTGCAAGAACAAAATAAATTGCTGCAATAAGAATGATAGCAAGTGCACATAAACCAAAGATCTTAATTGCGTTTTCGCCGGCTGTACCATCTACAATATAATCAATATCACCGGACCAATTAATTTCACCATCAACTGCGCCGGACTGAAGACAATAAATGAATGTAAATGCACTGGAATCTGTAAATTCAAGTGTCATTTTACCGTTTTTAATCATTTCACTACCGGTAACTGTGACAGTGGCGACATCAGTATCAAGAGCAAACTTAAACGTATATGCACCGTTTGAAGTAAATTCTTTCACTTTGGCTTTCGCTTCATCGGTAAATACAACGTCAACGCAATATGCATTCTGCATGTCATTAAGACCTGTATATTTTACACTCTTAATATCTTTTTCCGTAAATACAACTTTAGCATCTTTAGTTACGGAAAGTTTACCGTTATAAGCCAATAAACCGATACCTGATTTTAATTCTGCTTCATCAAGTGAAGTGGTAACGTATACGCTATCTGTTCCCATAACTCTTACAGAAATATCATCGTATCCGATAAGTTCAGCACGCTTTGTAAACACGTCAACAGCGTTAATTGCCGCTGCATGAACATCAAGATCAGGCTGATCTTTCGGTGCAGATATTGTAAACACCATTACGGCTGATCTACCGATATCATTACCCTTTATCATATTTTCATCCCATGCGATAAACTTCTTACCGAGCAAGGATACGTTTGCTCCGAAGGCCCACACGCTAAGCGCAACAAGAACGACCAACAAGCAAATCAATTTAATGAGACTTTTTATCTTCATTGAAGTGCAACTCCTTCTATAGAACTTTATTTATAATGTATAGAAAAATACAGTATAAAAATCTTTCTATATTATATATGAAGATTAAAAATTAGTCAACACCAACATGCATTTCTATCTGATTTTTTTGATAAAATTCTTCTTTTCTAATTTCGTTTTAAAGCATTAACTGTCAATACTCCCGCTAATGCTCCGATAAAAACTGTAAAAATTAAATCAATAAGCATTTTTGCCTCAAACTGCAAAGGTTGGGCAAGCATCGATAATAAAAGGCACCCAATCCAATATACAAGTGATATGCTTATTCCTGTTATTACACCGCGTTTTCTAATTTTCAAAGTCGCAATTACTGTACCTGATATGATACTTATAATCTTTATTATTACAGATATCAGACTTATAAAATTTCCTTCCGTTTCTTTTGCAAAAAGAGCAAGGGCACAAATGCCTAAAACCGTAATCCCCAACGAAAGAACTACACCTTTTGCAAAAGAAAAAATTGTATTTATTTTTTTCATAATAATCACCTCTTGTGAAATATATGAAAATGAAAATAAAAAAAG
>JAZULU010000156.1:0-4633 GCA_045603265.1 Clostridia bacterium | reverse complement strand
CTTATTATCGCATTATTCTTAACGATGATATGTTGTATTATCTTAGGCATGGGTGTTCCCACAACGGCAAACTACTGCATTATGGCAGCAACCTGCGCACCTATTCTTGTTAAAATGGGTGTTCCCGATATTGCGGCACATTTCTTCGTTTTCTATTTCGGTATAGTTGCCGACCTTACACCGCCCGTTGCTTTGGCGGCATATGCAGGTGCGGCAATCGCCCAGGCGAACCCCATGAAAACGGCTCTTACCGCAACAAAACTTGCTATCGGCGCATTTATCGTTCCTTACATATTTGCCCTCAACCCTGCAATGCTTTTCATTGATACCACCGTTCCTGAAGTAATTTTAATATGTATTACTTCCTTGATCGGTATGTTCGGTGTAGCCTCTGCATTGGAAGGCTATTTATTAAGAAAAATGCCTTGGTACGAGCGAATTATAAGTGTAATTGGCGGATTACTTCTTATCTACCCCGGAATCGTAACCGATGCAATAGGTCTTGCTTTGGTTGGCGCAATATTCCTTTTACAATTCTTAACAAAAAAGAAAACGGCTTAAATTTGAAAACGTCTTGATTCTTTCAAGACGTTTTTTATTTACTTTTTTGTGTTTTTATGTTATTCTATTTTAAATAAAATTTATGGAGAAGTTTATGGAAACAGTACGTTTAGGAAGAACAAATTTAATCGTTTCAAAAAACGGATTCGGTGCATTGCCAATTCAGCGCATTTCCTTTGATGATGCCGCAAAAATTCTTAAAAAGGCCTATGAAAACGGCATCAATTATTTTGATACCGCCCATATGTACACCGATAGTGAAGAAAAGATCGGTTACGCTTTAAGCGACGTTAGAAAGAATATCATTATTTCAACAAAGACCGATGCTTTAGACGTGAAAGGTTTCTGGGCTCAACTTGAGCAAAGCCTTAAAATGATGAAAACCGATTATATTGATATCTATCAATTTCACAATCCGGAAAAATGTTACAAGCCAAATGACGGAACGGGCATGTATGAAGCCATGCTTGAAGCAAAGAAAAAAGGTCTTATCCGTTTTATAGGCTTTACCAATCACCGCTATAAGGTTGCCGAAGAAGCAGTTTTATCAGGTCTTTACGATACGCTTCAGTTCCCATTTTCTTATTTAGCAGGTGAAAAAGAAGAAAATTTAGTTAATTTGTGCAAAGAACACGACGTAGGCTTTATCTGTATGAAAGCGCTTGCAGGCGGACTTATTACACGCTCTGACGTTGCCTATGCCTTTTTACGTCAATATCCCGTCGCACCCATTTGGGGCGTACAAAAGTTAGAGGAACTTAATGAATTTTTATCCTATAACGATAATCCACCTAAAATAAACGACGAGATCAAAGCCTATATTGAAAAAGAACGTAAAGAATTAAGCGGTGAGTTCTGCCGTGGTTGCGGTTACTGTATGCCTTGCCCTCAGGGAATCGAAATAAACAACTGCGCAAGAATGTCCCTTTTACTGCGCCGTTCGCCTAAAGGGCCCCATCTTTCAAAAGAAGGTCAGGAGAAAATGAAAAAAATCGAAAACTGTACCTCTTGCGGTCTTTGCAAATCAAAATGCCCCTACGGGTTAGATACGCCAAATCTTTTAAAAAAGAACTACGAAGACTACAAAACTTTCTTATAAAAAAATGCACTCAAAAGAGTGCATTTAGTCTGTGGCTTTGTCAGCAGACTGTCAGAGTTCGAGAAACCCTTGCAAGCCAAGGCGCGATGTTCTGAACGCGAAGGCGCTTACACAGACGTAAGTAACTAAGCGTTCATGGTTATCGCAACGACGGAAATAGCACCCTGCAAAATTTTTGCAGGGTGCTATGTTTGTAAGGGTTTGTCAGTGCTCTGAATGCACTCAAAAGAGTCCATTTTCTATTTTAAATATTTCTTTATATATTCTCTTAATCTTGTATCTTCACCGCGGCGCGCTTTTTTAACATTACTCCAATGCTTAAAAATAATAAGTCCGCCTAAACATGCGCTTACTATAAATGCCCAAATTCCGCCGTTGCCAAGGGCAAAGAATGGGAAAAGTATGGATGCTGAAATGGGCATTGCGGTTCCGTAATCAAAGATAAACATAAGAACTACGCTTAAAACAAGAAGAATAAAAAACGCAACTATATCGTAGGCAAGCACAACTCCGCCAAATGAGGCAAGGCCCTTTCCGCCTTTAAATTTAAGATAGAAAGGAAAAACGTGACCTACAACGGAGGCACTTCCCGATATCAGCCAAACTATAGGAAACATAGGTACAAGCGCCTTTGCAATTTTTACCGCAAAGAATGCTTTTAGAAGATCAAAAATCATCACTCCGATGCCGTACCATTTTCCCAATATTACCATGGTATTTGTTGCGCCAAGGTTACCCGTTCCCTGTTCCCTGAAATTTTCTTTTTTGATTTTTGCAAGAATATACGAGGGACTTATACTTCCTAATAAATACCCTATAATAATTGAAGCAAAAATTCTCATTTTTCTCATCTCCTATTTAGATTATATACCTATTTCCCCCACATATCAAACGAACTTCCTATGAAAAAAATTTCACATAAAAAACTCAAGTAAAAACATATTGACTTTACTTTTTTGCAATTATATAATGTATTATAGGTGATTATATGAAAGTTTTTGATATGCATATTCACGTTGGCAGTGAAAAAATAGAACAAAATTATCTTCTTGAACAAATGGAGAAATCCGGCGTTTACGGTGGCGGAATAATTTCAGCGTGCCCCATCGAAGCAAAGGCAAGTTTAATAAAAATGCCTTTTAAGGAACGCCTTGAAAACGTGCTTAATTGGTCAAAAAATCACGAAGACCGTTTTTATCCCATTTTATGGGTACATCCTGAGGAAAAGGACGTTTTAAAAAACGTAGAAATCGCAAAAAACGAAGGCATTGCTGCCTTTAAAATAATTTGCGATACTTTCCCTATTTATTCAGAAAGTTGCCAAAATCTTCTTAAAAAGATCGAAGAAACTCAAAAACCCGTATTATTTCACACGGGTATTTTGTGGAGCGGTACCGATACTTCAAAATACAACCGCCCCGTTGATTGGGAATGTATGCTTAACTTAAACAACATCAAATTTTCTATGGGGCATTGCTCATGGCCCTGGGTTGATGAGTGCATTGCCGTTTACGGAAAATTTTTGCACTACTATAACACAAAAATTTCTGCCGAAATGTTTTTTGATATTACGCCGGGCACACCCGAAATTTATAGGCGCGATCTTTTAACAAAACTTTTCACCGTAGGTTATGATGTTGAAAACAATATTATGTTCGGCACCGATTCTATTACAAACGATTATAATCCTTCATGGGTAAAAAAGTGGCTTGAAATTGATAACAAAATTATGGATGAACTTAACGTAAGTTCTGACGTGCGCAAAAAAATATATGAAGATAATTTTATGCGCTTCTTAAAATGTGAAGACGTTTCCCATGCCTTGCCCCAAATAAACAAATAGGAGATTTTTATGGAATTTTTTATAAATGAAATTCTTGAAAATGACGAAATAAAAGAACTTTTACTTAACAACAAGCACATGCTTCCCGAAGCAGAAAAAATAGCCGAGCAGATAAAAAACGGTGAAGACGTTTCTATTGAAAAAGGTCTTTTGCAGGTGTTCGTTTGTGCTTTATTGGCTGAACATGCTTTAAAAGTAAATAGTGAAAGAAATGTTCCTAAGGAAATAACTATTGCAACTCTTAAAGACGTAAATCCTTGGCTTGATAACTATAAAGCACAGTATAACAAAGCGGGACTTGGCGAATTTTGCTGGCTTAAATATCATTATACGGGCGATCTTTTTAAGATCGGAAGGCTTCAGTATCGCCTTGAGAAACCTCTTGAAGGAATCCCTGCCGGGGGCGTTGCAATCGAAACCCATATCCCCCAGGGCGAGCCTTTAACAAAGGATGCTTGCTTAGAGTCTTTCGCCTTGGCAAAGGAGTTCTTTGAAAAAATCTTCCCCCATGCAAAACCACAGTATTTTATGTGTGATTCCTGGCTTCTTAACCCCAACTTAGCTGAAATTTTAAAGGAAGAATCAAACATCGTTCAGTTTATGCGCTTGTGGACGCCTATTCCTTTTGTAAGCGATAACAGTTCTCAGGCCGTTGAACGTGTTTTCGGCTTCGGCTTTAAAAAGGAAAATATAGAAAATGCCCCCGAAAGTTCAAGCCTTCAAAGGGCACTTAAAAAATATCTTATTGATGGCGGAAGTATGGATCTTACCGCAGGATACAGAAAAATTTAAGAAGGTAGGAAGCCCTACCTTTCAGTCTGCTGACTTTGTCAGCAGACTGTCAGAGTTCGAGAAACCCTTGCAAGGCAAGGCGCAGAACTTGCAAAAGAGGAAGTTTACATGACGGTAAATGACCGAATTTTGCTATATACTATAGCGCGCGCAAAGGAGTCCGATTTTAAAGGATAAATTTCCGTGTCTGCTTTGTCGAAATACTCGGCAATACTGCACTCGTATTGCCTGCGTTTTCGCCGCGCATCCTTCAAAAATTTATTCCTTTAAAATTCTCCGACCTAAAATGTTTGTATCAGTGAATGATTTTGGGTGCGGAGGATGCAATAAGGCAGGTT
>JAZULU010000155.1:0-16030 GCA_045603265.1 Clostridia bacterium | reverse complement strand
AAGAAGCCATGAAGATTCAAGAAGAAGCCGACATAATTATTGCGGAACTCCTGAAAGTTGGTGTTATGCAAGGCACAAAAGCCGTTCTTGATGGTCTTGGCTTTAAAATGGGCAATCCGAGAAAGCCATTTAAAGAACTCGATCAAAAAACTAAAAAGGAATTCCTTGATAAGGTATTGCCGTTACTATAAAGAAAAGCGCTTCAAAAGAAGCGCTTTAATTTTTATAACTTATGCACATCAGCATCGGTTATCATGTGGAAGCCTGCATCCTCAAGAGCCTTTTCTGCATGAAGATTATCTGCAACGCGAAGAACAACGTATGCGTGCTTTTCAGTTCTTGACATGAAGGCATAAAGATATTCCATATTGATATTTTCTTTATCTAAAACGTTAAGTGCCTTTGAAAGCTTACCGGGCTCATCGCCTATCTTCACGCCAACAACTTCAGTAGTCTTTATAAGATAGCCTTCTTCGCTTAATGCTTTGATTGCAAGATCGTTATCCGTTACGATAAGACGGAGAATTCCGAATTCCTGAGTATCAGCAATGGAAAGTGCCCTGATATTAATATTTTGGGCGGCAAGTGTTTCAGTAATTGCAACAAGTGCACCCTTTTTATTTTCAACGAAAACCGTCAACTGTTTTAATGACATAATAAATTCCTCCTTTTATCAATCATGAAGTTTACGCTTATCAACAACACGAACTGCCTTGCCTTCACTGCGAGTAATACTCTTAGGTGCAACAAGGTGAACTGCAGGGTTGATTCCAAGCATAGTCTTCATAGCGTTTGCCAGTGATTTTTCAAGCTGAGTAACGCCTGAAACCGTATCGGTAAACTGTTCGGGATTCATTTCAACCATAATGTCAAAAGTATCGGTGTTATTCTTACGGTCAACAATGATCTGATAGTTAGGCTGATAGCCTTCGTTTAAAAGAACTGTTTCGATCTGGCTTGGGAAAACGTTTACGCCACGGATAATAAGCATATCGTCACTTCTTCCCATAGGCTTAGCCATTTTAATTAAAGTTCTTCCGCAAGAACATTTCTTTCTTGAAAGTACGCAAATATCACGCGTTCTGTATCTTAAAAGCGGGAATGCTTCCTTATCAAGGGAAGTAAATACAAGTTCGCCTTTTTCGCCTTCAGGAAGAACTTCACCCGTTTCGGGATCGATAATTTCTGCCAAGAAATGGTCTTCGTTTATGTGCATGCCGGTCTGCTCTGAGCACTCAAAGGAAACACCGGGACCGCTTGTTTCGGTAAGACCGTAAATATCGTATGCCTTAATACCTAAAGTTTCTTCGATATTCTTGCGCATTTCATTGGTCCAAGGCTCTGCACCGAAAATACCTGCCTTTAACGGAATATCTTCAGGCTTATAACCTTGTTCTTTTAAAGATTCACCGATGTATGCGGCATAAGAAGGCGTGCAGCAAAGAATCGTTGCATTAAGATCCATCATGAACTGGATCTGTCTTTCAGTATTACCTGATGACATGGGAAGTGTTAAGCAACCCACTTTATGGCTTCCTCCGTTAAGACCGGGACCACCTGTAAATAAGCCGTAGCCGTATGCAACCTGGCAAACGTCTTCATCTGTTCCGCCTGCTGCAACGATAGCTCGTGCACAGCAATCTTCCCAAAGTTCAACGTCATTTTGCGTATAAAATGCAACAACACGTCTGCCCGTTGTACCTGATGTTGACTGAATTCTAACGCAATCCTTTAAAGGTTTCGCCAAAAGACCGTAAGGATATGCATCTCTTAAATCACTTTTTGTTAAAAAAGGAAGTTTATGAAGATCTTCTATGCCGTGAATATCTTCAGGTTTAACGCCTTTTTTATCCATAAGATCACGGTAATAAGGTACGTTTTCATAAACGTGTTTTACCTGCTTAACGAGTTTTTCAGATTGAAGTTTTTTGATCTCTTCAACAGGCATGGTTTCAATTTCTTTTTGATAGTAACGTTGTTCCATTTATTTCGCCTTCTTTTTTTATAAAATTTTAATTAGGAATTATATCCTAAATCAAATGCTTTTTTATTCATCTCTACGAATTTTTCTTTAACAGTATTTTCAATAGCTTTTATCCAACGCTCATAAGGTATATCAAAATATTTTGATGCCTTGCCCATAAGAACAATATTTACTGCCTTCGATGAGCCTGCTTCTTCAGCCAAAGAAAGTGCATCCATTTTATCAATACTAACGCCCTTATTTTCAAGTTCTTCTAAAACGTTTTCCGGATATTCTGCCGCACCGATAATAACAGGCATCGGATCTATTTGTTGAGTATTTACAACGATCTTTCCGCCATTTTTAAGGAATTTTGCATAACGAGCTGCTTCAAGTTTTTCAAAAGAAATAATAACGTCGGCCTCGCCTTCGCAAATAATGGGTGAATAAACCTTATCGCCGAAACGAACGTATGTAACAACACTTCCGCCACGCTGGCTCATGCCGTGAACTTCGCTAACTTTTACGTCATATCCCTCATCAACAAGAAGGCGACCTAATAATTTTGATGCAAGCAAACTTCCTTGTCCGCCAACGCCAACTATCATAACACTTGTAGTCTTCATAATATCCTCCTTAATTGATTGCATCAAATGCACAAAGTTGTTTACATACGCCACAGCCTACGCAAAGTGTAGTATCGATTCTTGCCTTATTATCTTTCATGCTTATTGCAGGACAGCCAAGGCTCATACAACGCTTACATGATCTGCATTTATCAGGATCAACGGTTAAAGGCTTTTGGGGTTTAACCGATTTCAAAAGTACGCAAGGACGGCGTGAAATAATAACTGAAGGTTCTTCTACTGCCAGTTCTTCTTTAACTGCAGTTTCGCATGCTTTAAGATCATAAGGATCAACTACGCGAACGCGGTTAATACCAAGTGCTTTGCAAAGTGCCTCAAGATCAACTTTTGCAGCAGGATCGCCCTTAATATTATAGCCGGTTGTAGGATTCTGCTGATGTCCCGTCATGCCGGTAATTGAGTTATCAAGAATAATTACCGTCGAATTTGTTGCATTATAGGAAATATTAACAAGTCCTGTCATTCCTGAATGCATAAAGGTGGAATCACCGATAACTGCAACAGATTTCTTTTCGGCTTCATTACCACGCGCAGCATTAAATCCGTGAAGACCTGAAATCGATGCGCCCATGCAAAGTGTTGAATCAAGCGCATTTAATGGCGGAACTGCACCTAAAGTATAACAACCAATATCACCTAAAACAGTGATCTTATTTTTAGCAAGAGTATAGAACATTCCCCTATGAGGGCAACCTGCACACATCATAGGCGGACGGTTAGGAATAACCGAATCAGCAGAAACTGATATTTTATCTTCCTTTCCAAATGCCTTTCTTATTGTTGCTTGTGAAAACTCGCCTAAAAGCGAGAACAACTCTTTACCAATAACTTCAATGCCAAGTGAACGAACATGATTTTCAATAATGGGATCAAGTTCTTCAATAACATAAAGTTTTTTAACTTTTTTTGCAAAATCTTTAATTAAGTCAACAGGCAAAGGATTGGGCATACCGATTTTCAAAATACTTGCATCGTCCCCCATTACTTCTTTAACGTAAAGATAGGAACAGCCTGAAGTAATAATACCGATTTCAGTTGAATTCATTTCAACAGTATTATAAATTGAATCTTCCGCCAAAGCCTGAAGTTTAAGTGTACGTTCCTCAACAAAGGGATGACGTTTAATAGCGTTTGCAGGCATCATAATATATTTCTGCGGATTTTTTTCATAATCCTTTAAAACTGCGGGAACTTTTTCTTCAAACTCAACAATAGACTGGCTGTGTGCAATTCTTGTGCACATGCGAAGAAGTACTGGTGTATCGTACTTTTCCGAAAGTTCAAAGGCACTTTTTGCAAAAGTGTATGCTTCTTGAGAATCAGAAGGCTCAAGCATAGGAACTTTTGATGCGATTGCATAATGACGTGAGTCCTGCTCATTCTGAGAAGAGTGCATTGCAGGGTCATCAGCAACACAGATTACCATACCACCGTTTACACCGGTATAAGAAAGTGTAAATAACGGGTCTGCCGCAACGTTAAGACCTACATGTTTCATGGCGCAAGCAGAACGTGCCCCTGCAAGGCTTGCACCGAAAGCAACTTCGCATGCAACCTTTTCGTTAGGTGCCCATTCGCTATGTATATCATCATATTCAGATAAAAATTCCGTAATTTCTGTTGAGGGTGTTCCGGGATAACTTGAAACAACACCAAGTCCGCCATCATGAAGACCTGCCGCAACAGCCTGATTTCCAATTAATAATTTTTTCATTTTATAAATTCCTTTACTTTATGCTTTATTCTGTGAATCAACCAAACCTTCAGCACCGTATATTTTACGAAGTTTGGGTTTTTCAATTTTGCCTGTGGGATTTCTTGGAACGTCAGCAAAAATAATTTTTCTGGGACGTTTGTATCTTGGAAGTTCAAGGCAGAAATTATTTATTTCTTCCTCGGTACATTCCATATCTTTTTTAATTTCAATAATGGCAGTTGCTATTTCGCCTAAACGCGCATCAGGAAGCCCAATAACAGCAACATCTTTTATCTTTGAATGTGCTGATAAGAAGTTTTCGATCTGCACCGGATAGAGATTTTCACCACCGGTAATAATAACGTCCTTTTTACGGTCAACAAGATATATGAAACCTTCATCATCCTGCATTGCCATATCGCCGGTGAAAAGCCAACCATCTTTAAGTGATGCTTTTGTTGCATTTTCATCGCGGTAATAGCAAGTCATAACACCGGGTCCTTTTAAGCAAAGCTCGCCAACCTCACCTTGTTTTACAACGTTCTCTTCCGTATCAACGATCTTTACTTCCCAGCCGTAACCGGGAACACCGATAGCACCAACCTTATGTACGTTTTCAACACCTAAATGAACTGCACCGGGACCGATAGATTCACTTAAGCCGTAGTTTGTATCATACTGATGTTCTGGGAAATATTCAAGCCAGCGTTTAATAAGACTTTGAGGAACGGGCTGTGCGCCAATGTGCATCAAACGCCACTGTTTAAGATCAAACTCATCAAGTTTGATCTCTCCTCTGTCAAGAGCATTTAAAATATCCTGCGCCCACGGAACAAGAAGCCACACAATAGTACATCTTTCCTCACTTGCCGCCTGAAGAATATTTCTTGCTTGCGTACCTTTTAAGATAACTGCCTTTGATCCTGAAATAAGGCTGCCAAACCAATGCATCTTTGCGCCGGTATGATATAACGGCGGTATGCAAAGGAAACAATCCTTCTTTGTTTGACCGTGATGCTTTTGTTCAACACGGCATGAATGGATAAGGCTTTCGTGATTATGTAAAATAGCCTTGGGAAATCCGGTAGTTCCCGATGAAAAATAAATTGCCGCATCGTCTTCTTCCTTAAGTTCACACTCAGGGAAGGTGCTTGAACATTCTGAAATAAGATCATTATAATCATCTGCAAAGGGCGGACAGCCTGAGCCTAAATAAATAAGCGTACAATTTTTGGAAATTTTATCAGCAACCGCTTCAACACGACCAATAAATTCTGTTCCAAAAATCAAAACGTCAGCCTCGGCAAGTTGGAGGCAATAATCAATTTCATCAGAGGAATATCTGAAATTCAATGGAACTGCAAGCGCCCCCGTCTTTAATATACCAAAATATATGGGAAGCCAGTCAATGCAATTCATTAAAAGTATTGCTACTTTTTTCCCTTTACCTATTCCGTTCTGAATAAGCATATTTGCAAGGCGGTTTGATTTTTCATTAAAAACGTTCCATGTAATTTCACGGCGATAGTGTTTTCTGTTTGTTGGCTCAACAAGTTCAAATTCATGCCAAGTCAATCTGCGTGTTTCAGGCTGATCAGGATTGATTTCAACCAGCGCAACGTCGTTTGCAAATTTCTTTGCATTATCTTCAAGAAGATGTACAATCGTCATAGTATATAATCCCTCATTTTAATATTTTATATATTGTACATTCTAAATGACAAAATGTCAACCAAATGTACTAATTCATTGTTTTTTTATGTCGTTTTTTTAATAAAAATGTAACTCTGTTATAAAATACCCCCACAAAGAAAAAAAGGTAGTTTACACTACCTTTCATATTACCTGTTTTTTATGGTTTTTTTATACTGATATTTAATGCTAATGCAATTATTGCAAGCACAAAAAGAAGAATAAACGGCACATTGAATCCGCCCGAAATATCAAAGAGATTGGAGCATACCGTAGCAATAAGAGAAGCACCCATCAGATTGCAATTCATAATACTTAAATTTGAACTGAAATATTTTGCGCCGTAGAAACTTGATGTAAATACAGAACTTAAAGTAGGCGAAGTTCCGTAAGACATTCCCGTTAAGCACAAACCGATAACGCAAAGTGGTAAAGAACCGATATTTATTGCAACCAGATCAACTCCCGCCGCAACGATAGTCAGTATATTAGATGCAATCATAATAAACTTGCGCCCTTTCAAGTCAAAAAGTGCTCCCGAAACAATTCTGCCCAGTCCGTTAAACACAGAAACAACACCGACAAGAGTTGTCGCAAAAGCGGCTTCAGCACCCACCGATAGTGCAAGATCTCTTGCAAAACTAATAACGGAATTACCGACAGCAGTAATAAAAACAAGACATATAAAGCCTCTCCAGAAAGTAAATCTTTTTATCATTTCCATAGGCTTATAATCACGGAGCTCAAAATTCTCCTCCGATTTAGATGATTTCTTTTTCGTTTGAGGTAAAAAGGTAGTGCTATCAGGCTGACGAATGACAATCGAAGAGATTATAAGAATGCAACCAAGTGCAATACCTATAATTTTATAAGTTCCTCGCCACCCTATTGAGGAATTGAACATTGCTTCTGCAATCTTACCTAAAACTAAACTACTTGCGCCAAATCCCATCATAAGAGCACCAAAGGATACACCTTTTTTATCAGGAAACCACGAATTTATCGCCGAAATAAGAGCAATATAGGCCATACCAATGCCTGTTCCGCACATAAAAGCATATGTTATGTATAATAAAGCAACGGTTTCCGAAGTCAATATTGAACATAAAAAATACCCTATTCCCGCTAAAACACCTGCTGATAAAACGGTAATTTTCGTTCCGATTTTTCGCACCAGTATCCCCGAAATCAATCCACCGATGCAAAAAAAGCACATTGTTAAAGTAAAATTCAATGCCAAAAACGCATTTTCGTAATTAAGTTCCTGCGCAAAAGGAACTTTCAGAATTGACCAGGCATAAAGAATTCCTGCAAAAAGCATCGTAATAACGCCGATTGCCAAATATAACCATCGTTTTAAAATATTTTTATTTTTTTCCATAACGAACCTTCCTTTAAATACAAAAAAGTTTACATCATAATAACACAAAAAAATATTGTAGTCAACATACTGTTTTTCTTGTTGTATAAATATGCTAAATATGATAGAATAATATAGAGGTGTATATATATGATAGCTATCGTTACAGGTGCCTCCTCAGGAATGGGGCGCGAATTTGTAAAAAAGTTAGATAATGAAAAGTTAGATGAAATTTGGGTTATTGCCCGCCGTGCAAGCAGGCTTGAAGAATTAAAAAAGGAAACGAAAACTCCTTTAAGAGTTATTCCTTGCGATTTAACTGACGAAAACAGTATAAAAAATTACGTTAATCTTCTTGAAGTTGAAAGTCCAAAGGTAAAAATTCTTGTAAACTGTTCAGGGTATGGAAAGTTCGGGCATACTGACGTTGTTCCCGTTGAAGAAAGTTTTGGTATGATAGATCTTAACTGTAAGGCTCTTGTTGCAGTTACCCAATACACCATTCCATATATGGCAACAAACAGCCACATCGTTCAACTTTGTTCTCTTTCTTCTTTTCAGCCGGTTCCCTATCTTAACGTTTATGCCTCAACAAAAGCATTTGTACTTTCCTATTCGCAAGGACTTAACGCTGAATTAAAAGACAGAAAAATTCACGTTATGGCAGTTTGCCCCGGCTGGGTAGAAACCGAGTTTTTCTCTCGTGCAGAAACCGAACAAAAAGATGCCGTTACATATTTTAATAAAATATATAAAGCAAAAGATGTTATTGATACGGCTTACAAAGATATGTATAAGAAAAAAAACGTTTCAATACACGGTTTAAGAATAAAATTCCAGGTATTACTTGTAAAACTTCTGCCCCACAATCTTGTAATAAAAATCTGGTTAAAACAACAAAAGCATTAAGGAGATTTTTATGGGTATACACGACCATCACAGAGAACGTTTAAGAAATAGTTTTCTCATATCAGGTTTTAAAGGAAAAACTGAACATCAGGTCCTCGAATTACTTTTAACATATATAATTCCGCGAATAGATGTAAATCCAATCGCACATGAACTTATAGATCGATTTGGTACACTTGCAGGCGTGTTTGATGCAGATGTAGAAGATCTGACGAAAACAAAATATATTACCGAAAACGGTGCTGTACTTTTAAAAATGATACCTGAATTATCAGCAATTTATGCTGAAAGCAAATATGAAAATAAAATACTATTAAACACATATGAAAAAATAAAGGCTTATATGGCACCAAAACTCGCCCATGAAAAAAACGAAGTTTTTTATGCTTTATGTCTTGATACACATCTTAATCTTATCCGTGCAATTTTACATTGCGAAGGTGAAATTAATCACGCATCCATTCACCCCAGAAATCTTATTAACGAAATTCTTAAAACGAATGCTTGTTATGTCGTTCTTGTACACAACCATCTAAGCGGATCAACCGTTCCCTCCTTAGAGGACTTTGATGCCACGAAAAAAATCAGCGAAATTTTAAAGCCATTAGGCATTAATGTTGTTGATCATCTTATCTTTTCCGGTAAAAACTGTTTTAATCTTAATAGTTTTAACTGCGTACTCGAAGAATTAAAGCAAGAAAAAATCCTGAATTAAATTCAGGATTTTTTATTATTTAACAATATTTCGTGCAACGTAAACGCCACTGGCTGATGCGTGTGAAAGTGAGTGTGTTATTCCGCTTCCGTCGCCAATAATGTATAAGCCTTTATATCTTGATTCAAGTTTATCGTTTACATCAACTTCCATGTTATAGAACTTAACTTCAACGCCGTATAAAAGCGTATCATCATTGGCTGTTCCGGGTGCAACTTTATCTAATGCATAGATCATCTCAATTATACCATCAAGAATTCTTTTGGGAAGAACAAGACTTAAATCGCCCGGAGTTGCACTTAAAGTAGGTGTAATAAATGATTCTTCAATGCGGTCAGGCGTTGAACGTCTTCCGCGGATAAGATCACCGAAACGCTGAACGATAACTCCGCCGCCAAGCATATTGCTTAAGCGTGCAATACTTTCACCGTAACCGTTTGAATCCTTAAAAGGCTCAGAAAAATGTTTTGCAACAAGAAGCGCAAAGTTTGTATTTTCCGTCTGCTTTTTGGGGTCTTCGTAACTGTGACCGTTTACGGTTATAATGCCGTTTGTGTTTTCGTTTACAACCGCACCCTTGGGATTCATGCAGAAAGTGCGAACTTTATCGCCGTATTTTTCGGTACGGTAAACGATTTTACTTTCATAAAGTTCATCGGTAAGATGTGCAAAGACCTCAGCAGGAAGTTCAACACGCACACCGATATCAACACGGTTTGATTTTGTGGGAATCTGAAGTTCACGGCATACGTTTTCCATCCATTTACTACCGCTTCTTCCAACTGAAATAATACAATCCTCACATGAATATGTATCATTTTTACAAACAACTTCATATCCGCCATCAACGGTTTTAACAGTCTGAACAGGTGTATCAAAAAAGAAATCAACTTTATCTTCAAGATGGTCGTAAATGTTTTCAAGAACAACGTAGTTTATATCTGTTCCAAGATGACGTACGGAAGCATCCAACAAATGGAGATCGTTTTGTATACAAATAGTTTTAAACTTTGTGCCTGCGGTGGTATAAAGTTTTGTCCCCTCACCGCCATAGAGCATATTTATTTCATCAACATAATGCATAAGATCAAGTGCTTGTTTTTTGCCGATATACTCATATAACGTTCCGCCGAAATCGTTGGTAATATTATATTTGCCGTCAGAAAAAGCACCTGCACCGCCAAAACCGCTCATAATTGAGCATGTTTTACAGCCTATGCAACTTTTAATCTTATCGCCGTCAATGGGACAACGGCGTTTATTTAAAGCATGTCCTGCCTCAAACACTGCAACTTTAAGCTCAGGTTTAAGTTTTATAAGTTCATAAGCGGAAAAAATTCCGCCGGGTCCTGCACCGATTATAATAACGTCATATTTCATTTTTTACATCTCTCTTTCGAATATTGCGCACTCGTCATTTTTGCGTGCAACGGTTAATTCATTTTCATTTTTTACTGTCCAAACAAATTTAGGTGCCTTGTATAAACCCGTTGTGATCTTTACCGGCAAAGAAGTTCTGTCCTCTTTATTGAACGCAATAAAATCGGGTTTTGCCAAGAAATTAAATGCCATAAGCGTAAGAATAATATTTAATGGCGTTGCCTTCTTTTTATCGCGTACAACGTTTGTATAAAGTTGACCGCAAAAACAATCGGGAAGATATTTCTTTATATCGCGGATAAGAAGGGGGTTAAACGATTCGATACAATAAGGTCCTGAATAGTTTTTAAGTTCTTCATATACCTTAGGGCAAAGTGAAGAATCAAGACTTTCGCCCTTTAATTCAATAAGCAAAGGAACTTTTTTATCAACAAGTTCTAATACTTCTTTAAATGTGGGTATCTTTTCACTTGTATCTTTTAAAGAAAGCTCTTTAAGTTCTTCTAAAGTTAGTTCTGAAAGTTTTTTATTCAAGCCCGTCATACGGATAAGGGTGTAATCGTGAAAAACCATAACCGTTCCGTCTTTTGAAAGTTGAACATCAAGTTCAATGCCAACACCTTCATCAACGGCCTTTTTAAAAGCCATAATCGAATTTTCGGGCACGTTTTTTCCGTGAAGTCCCCTATGAGCATATTCTACGCAAAGATTTTTTTCAAAATGCTTTTTACGAGGGCGGATAAACACCAAAATATATACAAGAAAAACTAAAATTAAGAAAATCAAAATTCCGAAAATAATATACATAATTTAATCCACATCAAGATGTTCTAAAACATCTTTTTTATCTGTCGGCGCAGAATCGCCGTGTTTTACAAAGAACATTGTGATAAATGAGAAGATTACAAACAATGCACCGAATGGGAAGAATATTTCGCGCATACCAATCTTATCATATAAGAAACCTGAAAGAATAGGTGCAATTATCTGCGCTGACATTGATGCAGTATAATAGTATCCGGTGTATTTACCAACGTCACCTGATTTTGCAAGTTCAACAACCATGGGAAAAGAGTTTACGTTTATGGTTGCCCAACCGATACCCGCAAGAATAAATACGGGATACATAATAAATTCAGGTGTTTGGGGCGTAATAAAGAAGCCGATAAAGAAAGCGGAAGCAAGTAATAAAACACCTGCAAGAATGGTCTTTTTTCTGCCTATTTTTGTTGCAACAATACCAACGGGGATATATGCAACGATTGCTGCTGCCTGGGCAATTATGAGCGTAAAGTTAAAGTCAAAGTTTAGAATATTGGTTGCATATACCGAATATTTACTTGTAATTGAGTTGTAGCCGATATACCAAAGTGCAACTGATGCAAGGATAAGAAGCAATGACTTAAATTCTGCTTTTGAAAGTTTGCGCTTTTCAGTAGGCTCATTTTCTTCGCTTGTTTCAATAAGACCGTATTTAACAGTATCTTCTTCCATTTCCTCTGCCCACTTCTTTTCCTTAACCGTGAGCATGAAAATAATGAAGCCTAAAAGCATAACGGAGCATACTGCCAGAACGTAACCGGTATATTGCATATACTGATGCTTTGAAGTTGCAAAAACCATCCCCAGAACAAGAACGATAATACCGCCTGCAGTACCGGTCAGATTGATTATAGCATTTGCCTTTGATCTTAAAGGTTTAACAGTAACATCAGGCATTAAAGCAACAGCGGGTGAACGGAAAGTTGCCATAGAAATAAGAACTACAAGAAGCGTTGCAATAAAACCGATTAAAGGCCATGGATTTTTTAATGTAATTTCAAGTGCTTTTGTTCTTGCAATTTCCTTTAAAGCCTCAAAAGCCTCGTCTGTCATTGTGCCTTGTGAAATTTCGGTAATCCCCTCTAATGCAAGTTTTGATATTTGCAAATTATCAATAAAAGTAAGACAGATAAAGGAAATTACCGCCGCAATAGTTCCAAAGAAAATAAAGGGTTTACGTCTGCCGTAATTAGTATTTACCTTATCGGAAAGTGCACCGAACAAGGGCAATAAAAATACTGCAAGCACATTATCAATGGACATGATCGTGCCTGAAACGGTCTGCGGAAGACCGAAATGGTTTGTTAAAATAAGGGGTATGATAGCATCATATGCCTGCCAGAATGCCGAAATCAAAAAGAAAGCCATTCCTACAAGCACAACACGTTTGTAGTTGAGTTTCATAATAAAAACTCCTTTCAAATCACATATAATTCCAATTTTAAAGTATACCACAGAAGCCACAAAATGTAAATAGCCAAAAGGCGAATTTGTGTTTTTTATATTAGTAATATTGTTTGACAAACATCGTATAAATATTAAAAAATCTCCTTAAACAAGGAGATTTTCCGTTATTTTGCCATTTTCCATTTTTATTATTCTGTCACAAAGAATCTCTATATCCTCAGAATTATGACTTGTTATGATCATAGTCTTACCTTCTGATTTTAATGAAAGCAATAATTCACGCACTTGTTCAACTCCACTTTTGTCAAGACCGTTCATAGGCTCATCAAGAATGAGAATATCAGGATTCTCCATAATTGCCTGAGCGATTCCCAATCTTTGGCGCATACCTAAAGAATATTTGCCAGCTTTTTTATTCATTTCATCTTTCAAACCTACTTTATCAAGAGCATCAATGATTTCGTTTTTTGTAATCTTTCCTTTTATTGATGCAAGATATTCAAGATTTTTATATCCTGAAAAATACGGAATAAAGCCTGGTGTTTCAATTATTACACCTATGCTCTCAGGAAAGTCAATTTCCTTGCCTATTTTTTTATTTTGCACATAAATCGTGCCTTGTTTTGGGCGCACGAATCCGCATATGCACTTCATAAGCATCGTTTTGCCTGAGCCGTTATCACCAACAAGACCGCATACTGTGCCTTTTTCAATTTTAATTGTTACGTTATCAAGTATTTTTTTGTCCTTAATTATAAGGGAAATTTCTTTTATTTCTATCTCTGCCATTTATATTCTCCTAAACAATTTATTAAACTAAATATTAATACACTAAAAAGTAATTCAGGTATACATACAAGCAATGAGTTTGTTTTTACAAGCATTGCCCAAGCACCTATGTTGAAATTATTTCTATAAAAAAACAATGGAAAGACTATTATAAAAATCACGGCAAACAGACTTGCCATAACGCTTTTTTTAACAGAATATATGAACCATTGAATAATAGCAACCAAAATAAGATTTGCACATATGAGCGCACCGCAACATAAAATTTCAAAACTTTTTCCGCCAAACAAACATGCTAAACTCACATAGAATAAGCAATAAATGATTGCTGAAAAAATTATCGACAACGCAAAATATACATGATAAATATTTGCTTTTTTTATTTTTGATAAAACAAATATTTTATTATCTTCCATCAACGAAAAATATGCGCCTGTCATAATAAAAAACGGGAACACTGTTGCTATCCACGGTATTGCGGTTATAAGATTAAAACTTCCCTCCACCCCATATAAAACGGCAGGAAAATTTTTATAACTGTAAAACACGTTTACCGCAACACACGAGAAAATTATCAGAATAATTCTAAAATTAAACATTATTTTCAGGTTATTTAGAAAAAATTTCACTTAGATTCACCTGACTCAAACTCATATTTTTTTATTGAAAAACGGCTTATAATTATTAAAACTGTGCATATTATCAAAAATCCCAAAACTGCTTCAAAAATGCAAAATACGTTTTCTTCAAAAGATCCATTTACAAAAGGAAACATTCTTGAAATCTTGGGATATGTCATTGATAAAATATACCCTATTGTTTCAAGCGCCGTAACAAACATAACGCCCCATGTCTTTTTCATCATACTGTTTATCACAAGTAAAACCATAGCAATAAAGAAATAATGAAGAAATGTTAATATAAAGGAAAGCAAAAGTGCTTCTCCGGGAGAATATTCCATGATTCCCATAGTAATCTCCGGAACAAAAGAGAGTTTCGGTGCACCGCCGTTTGCTGTGAGAAAAGCCGTATTACTCCATATATTTAGCGACAAAAATCCTCTTGATGCTCCGAAAATAACGCTTGTAATTATAGGGATCAAAATAAAAATAAAACAAAAAGCAACAGTAAAAACAATTAATTTATTATGCCAACGTTTAAAGCCTGAACGGTATACATAATATGGTAAAATTCCATCTTCAAAGGGCACGACACAAAAAGAAAAAACAAAACATAAAACAAACAAAAACGCTGATACGCTTTTATTGGAAAGAAGATATATTGCAGGTTCAAGCACGTTAAAATTATTATTTGTACTTTCAGACACCGTAATGTAATCTTGAATAAAAAGAAAACTCCATATGATAACAAGAAGAAATGCTATCAACATTTTAGCATTTAAAATATTCTTCATAAAAAACTTCATTGAAATCACCAGCATTTTTTCATTCTTTTTTTAAGCCAGACAAACATACCAATATGCCAAGCAAATACAAAAATAAGCGTTCCAAACAACGATAACCAAATATTATTAAAAGCACCAAAATTGCCGTAATAAACGTTTATTATCATTAAAAAACCTGCTAAACGGGAAAACAAATGGGCGCATCTTCCACCTATCTGCCACAAAAGAAAAAACACGATAAAGGGCATTATAAGAGATACATATCTATTTTTTATATAGGTTGATGCTATCATTCCGATTATGGGCCACAAACTTGCAAAAAGACTTATGAAAAATACACATACGAAAATATAAAGATACTCGTTTATATTTATTAAAAATCCGTAAGTGCGCCCTGAAACAAGAGTGTTATACAGTTGCATATGAAATACGTCACTAAAATTTATTTTTTCGCTAAAAGGCAATAAGAACAGTACTGCAAAACTAAATCCTAAAAACACTGCGAGAAAGGATGACAAATTAACCGCAACCGTTTTATAAAATACATATTTTTTAAATCCGCTTCGGCTTAAAGAGAATCTGTAATAATTGCTGTTATATTCATCAATAAATCTATAACCGTAAGGCAATGATGCAACAAAGGGAATAAACACTATCAACGGTGAAAGTTGCATACATATATCAAAAAAATAAAGTATAGTTCCGCCTGAATGACCTATATCTTCATAGGCACCAATTAAAAAAGTCAATGCCGTTATAACTACTGCCCCGATAAAATTAACCGAGAACAGCGCATTTTTTATTTCACGTTTCATTTTTTAAAACCTTGCAGTAAGAATTTCGCCGTCAACGGCATTGACTATTATGTAACGCTCTGCCCCTTTTGAATCAAAGGAAGTCAATTTCCAGCATGGCACGTAATATATATCGTTTTTTTCATCATTTTTATACATTAGATCAAGGGCATATATCATTTCTATCTTGCTTATTGTAAAGGGTTTTATCGAGCCTTCTTTATACGTTCCGTCTTTGTTAAGTTCATATTCTGCAAAATTCATCATGTCATACTGCGTAATTTGCGTTTGAATCTTTGAAAACAAATATTCAAAACTTAAAAGTTCCGCCTGATGATTTTTTTCCACCTTTTGGATATTCCAATCCATTCTGGAAATTCCTTGTTCATCTATATAAATTGTTATATAGTTTCCGCCTTTTAAAGTATTATATTTATCATAGCCTTCTTCA
>JAZULU010000154.1:0-8427 GCA_045603265.1 Clostridia bacterium | reverse complement strand
ATCCACTTATGGGTATCATCGTGTCCCCAAGAGCAAGCCGAAAACAAAATATCCCTGCCTGTGTTTTTAAGTGCAATAGCCATTTTTCTGTAAAGATCAACGCCTTCCGTCTTTTTTGAGCGAAAGCAATAATCATATTTCAGAAAATCTATTCCCCACTCCTTAAAGGTCTCAGCATCAACATACTCGTGTCCGAAGCTGCCGGGATAACCGGCACAGGTCATTGTTCCTACACAAGAATACATACCGAATTTAAGTCCTTTTGAATGTATGTAATCAGAAACTGCCTTCATTCCGTTAGGAAATTTGTTTTTATCGGGCACCATTCTGCCATTCTTATCGCGCTCTTTTTCTGCCCAACAATCGTCAATTACAAGATAATCGTAGCCAATGTCCCTAAGACCCGTGCTTACAAGTGCATCTGCAAGCTCCATCAAAAGTTTTTCATTTATTTCTGCGCCGAAAGTATTCCAAGTGTTATATCCCATAGGTGGTGTATATACCGTCATTCTTTTTCCTCCTTAACAGTTTTTAAAAGCATTTGTTATTTGTATGTGAGCCCATTTCCTCGCACTTACCGCAACGGTAGCAGATCTCATTATCGCAAATATCTTTTTCAAAGTAGTTTACGATATTTGAAACGGTAGTTTCGGCAATATTGCCAAGCGCCTCGTTGGTTAAAAATGCCTGATGGGAGGTTACGATAACGTTAGGCATTGAGATAAGCCTTAAAAGCGTATCGTCGGTAATGATGTTCTGCGAAAGATCTTCAAAGAAGAATTCTGATTCTTCCTCGTAAACATCAAGGCAGGCAGCACCAATTTTTTTGGTTTTTATACCTTCAATAAGTGCTTCCGTATCAATGAGCGCACCGCGTGAAGTGTTTATAATAACTACCCCATCTTTTAACTTTTTCATAGTTTCTTTATTTAACATATGGTGCGTTTCTTCAGTTAAAGGGCAATGGAATGATATAATATCGCTTTTTTCATAAAGCTCATCTAAAGAAACGTAGTTGATTCCGCTATCCTTGATGGGAAATTTATCGTAGGCAATAATATTCATATTGAAGCCTTTGCAGATATCCATAAAAACTCTGCCTATTTTACCCGTGCCAACAACGCCCACAGTTTTATTAAAAAGATCAAAGCCCGTCATTCCGTTAAGGGAAAAGTTAAAATCGCGTGTACGGATATAGGCTTTATGAGTCTTTCTTACCTGAGTCAAAAGAAGTGCCATAGCGTGCTCGGCAACTGCATAAGGCGAATATGCAGGTACGCGCATTATATGAATCTTCGAGAATGCGTGTTTAACGTCAACATTGTTATAGCCTGCGCATCTTAAAGCAATAACTTTTATACCCATTTCATATAATTTATCTATTACAGATGCATTTACGGTGTCATTTACGAAAACGCAAACGCCCTGGCAATTTTGTGCCAGGTTCACCGTATCATCATTTAATTTCGTTTCAAAAAATTTAAAGTTTATACCTTTTTCCTTGCCTACCTTTTCAAAGTGGACAATATCATAAGGTTTTGCATCAAAAAATGCTATATTCATAAAATCACCAAATATATTATTTGTAATAAAAAATGTTTTATAAAAAAGTGCCGAAAAAATTCGGCACTTTTAAAAATTATTCTTCAACTGCTTCTTCTAAAGTTTCTTCAACTTCCTCAACTTCTTCATCTTCAAGAAGCGCTTTGATTGAAAGACTGATGCGCTTTTCTTCAGGATCAACGCTTAATACAAGTGCTTCGATCTCCTGACCAACCTTAACTGCTTCGTCAACTTTCTGAACGAACTTGTTGGAAACTTCGGAAATATGTACTAAACCGTCAATACCGGGTTCAAGAGCAACAAATGCGCCAAATGATGTGATACGAACAACTGTACCCTTAACAACTGACTCAACTGCATATTTTTCAACTGCAGTATCCCAGGGTTTGGGCTGAAGCTGCTTATAGCCAAGAGAAATTCTTTCGTTTTCTCTGTCAAGTGAAAGAATAGTAACTTCAACTTCCTGATTAACTTTAAGAACATCTTCAGGCTTGTTGATGCGATACCAAGCGATATCACCGATGTGAATAAGACCGTCAACACCGCCAAGATCAACGAATGCACCGAAATCGGTAAGTCTTCTTACAACACCTGTAACAGTTGCACCTTCTTCAAGTTTTGACCAAACTGCCTCAAGTGCTGCTTCTCTTTCTTCTTTAACGATTGCACCGTGTGTAGCAACAACTTTGCGATGCTTTGCATCGATATCGATTGCGCGAACACGAAGTGTCTGACCAACGTAACGGTCAACATCCTTAGCAAAGCCGTTTGCACGGATCTGAGATCTGGGAATAAATACGCGGATACCGGCATAATCAGCAGTAAGACCACCCTTAACTGCTTCCTTAACTGTTACCTCAAAGATTTCACCGTTTGAGATAGTCTGCAAAGTTTTGTCAGCCTCAAGACGAGCCATAACTTTTTTTCTTGAGAGAATAACATTACCGTTGCCATCATTAACCTTGACTACCTCTACTTCGATTTCGTCGCCCTCTTTAAAGAGTGCTTTAGGATCTTCGGCACCGGAGGCTGTTAATTCCTCTTTGGTAATCAAGCCATCAGCTTTATACCCGATATCTACGCTTACTTCGTCTTCTTTAGCATAGATAACCTTACCCGTAATAATCTGTCCGGGACGGATTTTTACCAGAGTTTTGTCCATTTCTTCTTCAAAGCTCAGGTTTTCTGCAAAAATTTCATTTTCGCTCATTTTCTCCACAACCTCCTTTATTAACCAGTCCGGGGTGGAAGCACCGGCGGTTATACCTATGGTATCGTTTTTATATGTTTTTATGGTCAAAACGTCTTCTATTGTTTCAACCGCATAGGTCCTTATACAAAATTCACTGCATATTTTATACAGTTTGGCGGTATTGGAACTTTGCTTTCCGCCAATAACAATCATAACATCTGCCTTTTTGGCAATTTCCATAGCCTCGCTCTGCCGTTGCGCAGTAGCATCGCAAATGGTATCAAAAACGTTAATGGGATTTGAATATTTTTCTTTTATTGCTTTAACTATATCCTCATAAAGTTTACGGCGCGCAGTAGTTTGCACAACAACGCACAGTTCTTTATCGGTATCGGGAAGGCTTTTAACTTCATCAATACTGTTTATAACAAAGCCTTTATTTTCACAGTGACCGTTTATACCGATAACTTCCGGATGTTCTTTCTCGCCTATTATAACAACAAATTGATTATTTAGCAAAGCCTTTTCAACAATTTTTTGGATTCTTCTTACAAAAGGACAAGTTGCATCAATAATTTTTATATTTTTTTGTAAGAAAGCGTCAATTTCTGCTTTAGGTGCGCCATGACTTCTGATAATAACTGCACCTTTTTCAACGTCATCTGCACTATTTATCGGAAATACACCGTTATCTTTAAACCCTTTTACAACTTGGGGATTATGGATGATTTCCCCTAAAGTATAGAGATCTTCATACTTACCCATGCTATTTTCAACAGTTTCAACGGCTTTTTTAACGCCAAAGCAGAATCCTGCACTTTTTGCAATTATAAATTTCATTATTTTGCCTCAAGCAAAGCATTTAGCGCATCGCATGCTTTTTTTGTGAACTCACTTAAAACCTGGGAGTTTGCCTTTTTGCCTTCAAACTCACTTAGATCCATGGCTTCGCCTATATATAACGTGTTTTTCTTGAAAAATTTCGGTTTTTCGGTAAACATCATGGGAATAACGGTACTTTGATTTTTAAGAGCAAACATTCCTACGCCCGAGTGCATTTCTTCAAGTTTTATTTTAGGATTATCTGTTCTTGTTCCCTGAGGGAAAATCATCAAATTTTTACCGTCTTTAAGTAACGTACATGCGTGCTTTATGGCTTTAAGATCTGCCGTTTCTCTGTCAACGGGAAAAACGCGAACTTCTTTTAAAACCCATGCAAAAAACTTGTTTTTAAATATCTCTTTTTTCGCAATAAAGTGAGTGTTGCCGGGCAAATGAGCAAGCAAAATTACCATATCGGTAATACTTTGATGATTGCACATATAAACAGTATTATTTTTTCTTATATTTTCTTTGCCGTAAACTTTGCATGGCACAAAAGGTCTTATAATATTGGCAATAACAATAACAAGCCACCTAAGCATTTATTTACCTTCTTTGATAATGTTTATTATATAATTCTGAACATCTTCAATTCCCATAAAAGTGCTGTCAACAAGAATTGCATCCTCAGCCTGTCTTAAAGGTGAGAATTCACGGTGGGAATCATTATAATCTCTTTGTTCAATTTCTTCCTGAATCTTTTTAACGTCAACGATCTGACCTTTTTCTTCAAGTTCCTTTGCCCTGCGACGTGCTCTTTCAGAAGAATCTGCCGTTAAATAGAACTTAAAATCGGCATCGGGAAGCACGCAAGTGCCGATATCTCTGCCATCTAAAATGCAATCATTCTTTTCTGCAGTTTCCTGCTGCATTTTTACTAAAAATACTCTTACCGGTTGAAGTGCAGAAAAATCCGATGCTGCTTTTGAAACTGCGTTTTCACGGATTCTTAAAGAAACATCCTCACCTTTAAGATACATTTTCTGAACGCCGTCTTCATATTTAACAACAAGATCAATATTTTCAAGTGCTTCTTTTACTTTGTCAAGTTCGGAAACTTCAATTCCGTTATCAAGCATATGAAGTGCTACAGCACGGTACATTGCGCCCGTATCAAGATACATTATGTTAAGTTTTTTGCTTATAGCCTTTGCAACTGTGCTTTTACCTGCGCCTGCAGGACCATCAAGTGCAATTTTCATAAAAACTCTCCTAACAAGATATGCCTGCCAAATAACCCGTTGATAAGGCAAGCTGAATATTGAATCCGCCGGTTACAGCATCAATATCGATCATTTCGCCTGCAAAATAAAGATTTTTTATTATCTTACTTTCCATAGTGGAAGGATCGATTTCTTTTGTGTTTACACCGCCACGAGTAATTATAGCCTCATTTATCGGTCGTAAACCATTAACGGGAATTTCAAGATTTTTAAGGGTGCTGACAAGACGTTGTCTTTCTTCTTGCTTAAGTTGATTTACCGCCTGATCTTCATTCAATCCGGCATTTAACAATACTGCAGAAATTAATCGTGAAGGCAATAACTTTACACAAGCATTTTTAATTGTCTTATTGCCTGCTTCCTTAAAATCTCTTAAAATTCGGGCATCTAATTGGTCATAAGAAAGTCCCGGTTTAAGATCCACGCTGACTTTCAGTTTGGAAAAATCATATTTTTGCAATTTGGAACTTAACGTTAGAACCAAAGGTCCCGAAATGCCGAAATGTGTAAAAAGCATTTCACCAAGTTCCTCATAAAGTTTTCTGCCGTTATACTGCGCTTTAAGGGTAACGTTTTTAAGGGAAAGACCCATAAGATCGTGCACCCATTTTTCTTCTGACGTTAAGGGAATAAGCGACGGTATAAAATCTTCAACTTTATGTCCAATTTTTTCGATCTTTTCTTTCCATGCGCCATCAGAGCCGGTGGAAACATATGAAGCACCACCTAAGGCGAGAATAACTTTATCGCATGAATAAACTCTATTATTATACTTAACACCGCTGACTTTTCCATCTGCAACGATGATATCTTCTAATTTTGTATTTAAAAGTACTTTTGCACCTGAATTTTTCAGATGTCTTTCAAAAGCCTTAATAATATCGCTTGATTTATCGCTTTCAGGAAAAACACGATTTCCTCTTTCAACTTTTAAAGGCGTTCCGTTCTCCTCAATAAGCGCCATAACTTGATCAGGCATAAAAGTGTATATTGAAGAATAGCAAAAACTTGAGTTTCTTGATATGTTTTGAAAAAAATCCTCAATATCGCAAGCATTTGTAACGTTGCATCTGCCCTTGCCGGTTATGAACATCTTTTTGAAAAGTTTTTCGTTCTTTTCAATAAGGGTAACTTCTGCCCCATTTAAAGATGCTTGCGCCGCCGCAATAACACCTGCGGGACCGCCGCCTATAACGTAAATCTTACTTTTTTCCTGCATAAAAATTATTTTTACTTCTGAGCATTTCCATTTCTGTTAAATTGCCCGAAAGTTCTTCCTTTTTCTCCTGACTTATTGCCGCTAAAAGCGCATTTACCACACTTAAAGGCGCAACAAGAGAATCCACAAAAGATACTGTGTTGCAGTGAACTTCCATTTTAATATGTGAATATTCACTTAACGGTGAAAATGCACTGTCGGTTATGCCTATACACTTTGCCCCGCGCGCCTTTGCATAGCACATGGCATCAACGGTACGTTTTGAATATCTTGGAAAACTTATTCCGATAAAAACGTCATCAGAGCCAAGATGTATAAGTTGTTCTATATTATCACTTGAAGCATCGGTAACTGTGCGCACGTTATCAAGTATAAAATCAAGGTAGTAACCTAAAATATAGGCTATAGTATGAGCAGAACGAACGCCCATAACGTAAACGCGTTTTGCGCTTGCAATAGTTTTTACCGCATCTTCAAATGCTTGAGTATCAATTTCATTTAAAGTTAATCTTAAATTGTCAATATCGGTTTTTAAAACCTTTTCAAAAAGTTTCGTATTGGGAAGTTGACCCGTAAGTTCCATTCGTTGTGTGCCAGTAAGGCGTGAACGAAGCATCTCCTGCAATTCCTTTTGCAGTTCGGGATACCCTGAATAGCCAAGTGAGTTGGCGAAGCGAACCACTGTTGATTCGCTTACGCCTACTTTATTACCCAGCTTACCTGCCGTCATAAAAGCGGCAGAATCAAAATTTTCCATAATGTAAGAAGCGATTTTCTTATGCCCCTTACTCATTTTTTTATATGCAAGATCTATTTTTTCAGTAAAATCTGCA
Source organism: Clostridia bacterium (assembly GCA_045603265.1). Classification (GTDB taxonomy): domain Bacteria; phylum Bacillota; class Clostridia; order Christensenellales; family QALW01; genus UMGS1322. The sequence continues at coordinate 1,515 of JAZULU010000154.1, read as the reverse complement.
CTCATCAGTAAAAAATCCTTTTAAATAATTTCTCTGACAGAAACGTTGATATCAAGTTCCTTTTTGCCTTCCTTAGCCTCTTTACGGGCTTTGAAGAAATTCATGGCAACCTGAGGGAAAAGTGCGTATGAAAGAACATCTTCCTCCTGCTCCATATAATCCTTGATTTCTTCTTTAAGGCTTTCATATTCAGGCTTTAATTCATCTGCAGGACGGCCTGTAATAACGGGCGTATCACCAATGCACTTTTTGCGTATATCCTCATTAACGGGTGCGGGAAGTTGACCATATTCACCTGCTAAAAGACCCTTTGATTCCTTAGTAACCATCTTGTATCTTTCGCCGGTGAGTACGTTAAGAACCGCCTGCGTACCAACAATCTGGCTGGTAGGTGTAACAAGAGGAGGATAACCGAAATCCTTTCTTACGTTGGGAACTTCTGCCAAGCAATCCTGAAGTTTATCTTCCTTACCTGCTTCTTTAAGTTGTGAAAGAAGGTTTGAGAACATTCCGCCTGGAACCTGATACAAAAGAGTGTTAATATTAACTGCAAGAACTTTAGGATCAAGGATCTTATCATTTGTTAAGCGCTGTGCAACTTTCTTAAAGTGTGCTGATGCCTCAACAAGTTTATCAAGTTCAAGACCTGTATCATACTCTGTGCCCTTAAGTGTAGCAACAAGAGATTCCGTTGTGGGCTGGCTTGTTCCGTTTGCAAGGGGAGAAAGTGCAGTATCAACAATATCAACACCTGCTTCAATAGCCTTTAAGATAGTCATATCACCGGTACCTGAAGTGTTGTGTGTATGAAGGTGAATGGGGCACTTAACTGCTGCCTTAAGTTTTGAAACAAGTTCATAAGCATCATAAGGAAGAAGAAGGTTTGCCATATCTTTGATACAGATAATGTCAGCACCCATCTGTTCCATCTGCTTTGCAAGTTCAACGAAATAGTTTGTATCGTGAACAGGACTTGTGGTATAGCTCATTGCAAGTTCAGCAATACCGCCGTACTTCTTTGTGCTTTTTGCAGCCTGCTCCATATTTCTTAAATCGTTAAGAGCATCGAAAATACGGATAATTTCGATACCGTTTTCAACTGACTTCTGAACGAACTTATCAACAACGTCATCAGCATAGTGACGGTAGCCTAAAATATTCTGTCCGCGAAGAAGCATCTGTAATTTTGTGTTGGGAAGGGCTTTCTTTAATTTGCGAAGTCTTTCCCAGGGATCTTCATTTAAGAAGCGAAGGCAGGAGTCAAAGGTTGCTCCGCCCCATGCTTCAAGTGAATGGTATCCGATGCTGTCAAGAACTTCACAAGCAGGAAGCATTTCTTCAAGCTTCATACGTGTTGCTGCCTGAGATTGGTGCGCATCACGCAAAATTGTATCTGTAATTAAAACTTTTGCCATAATATACCTCCATTAACCAAAGATTGCAAGCAACACGCCTGCTGCAACTGCAGAGCCGATAACACCTGCTACGTTGGGACCCATTGCATGCATTAAAAGG
>JAZULU010000153.1:0-4855 GCA_045603265.1 Clostridia bacterium | reverse complement strand
ATTGAAGGCAAGGAATAACAATATTATATCTGTCAGAATTTTCACTGACTAAATCAATGGATGTTTTTACACCGCGATTTGTTGCTTCCTTTAAAATTTCAATACCTTCGCCATTATCAATTTTTTCTAAAAGAAGGAAATAGCCAAGATGCAAAATTTCAGAATCTAACGTTTCAAAATCAATATCGTTATACCCAAATTCAGCACTTGCACCGGGATAACAGAAGAAAGTTCTCTGTCCGTTAACAATGCTCATAACTTCGGTACAGCTTGTGTTCTTTTCCTTTGTAACAACAAAAGCGCTAACATCTACACCGCCGTCACTTAACACCTTTGAAACGAAAACTCCGTTTTCATCATCACCGATTTTTCCAACCGCCTTAATTTTAATATTGGGGCAAATCTTTTTAAGGTCAAGCGCAACGTTAGGAACACAACCGCCTACAGCCTTTTCAATATTTTGAATCTGCGTAAGCTCACCGCTTTGGGGATATGCTTTTATTTCGTTGATTTTATCAACAAGCACGCTACCCGCAACAGCGATTCCTTTCTTATTTCCAAAATCCATTTTTTTTACTTCCTGATTTTTATTTTACATTTCATATTCTAACAGACTTGTATTAAAAAGTCAACCGTTATGCATAAAAACATATATCTTTTGTTCTCATCCTCTTTAAACTTACCATTCAATTTCAAGAACAATGGGTTCTTCAATTAGATCATCAACGGGAATACCCGTAATATGCAAATATTCAGCCTCACATTTACCTGTAGCCCCGTCAAAAAACTCAGGCAGATACTCGATTTTTGCTTCAAGAGCTTTGCCCGTATTCATAAGTTTTACCTTTTTAGGAAGCGAAGGATAGTTTTTTAAATTTACCGCAGTGGAAATAAGTCCCTCATAAAAATGCAGATAGGTTTTGCCGTTTTTCTTAGTGGCATTGCAAATGTTTGCATGGGATTCATAGTCAAAAGTGTCCTGTTCGGCGTCCTCCAAGCAACATTTCATTCGATTGTACCAATCTCCGATTTTTTTAATGCGATTTGCATAATCGGGCGTAATTTCTCCTTCTGCTGACGGTCCTGCATTTAAGAGATAGTTGCCACCCATACTCATAATGCGATCGATTGAGCATTTTAAATGGCGAATAGAATAGAAATCCTCATTTTCGCGGTAACCCCAGCTCTGCTGACCAAGTGAATTACACGCCTCGGTCATACGAGTAAACCAACTACCCGCCTGCGAGCTGTATTCACGCTCAGGCGTGGAAAAATCGCCCTTACTCCAGCCTCTGTCGTTTATTAAAATATCAGGTTGAAGGCTACGAACCATCTCATTCATACTTTCATCATTGACCTTTGGCGGTATATCCCAAAACAACGTATAAATAGAGCCATAGTTTGTAAGCAGTTCTGTAATTTGATTTTTTACATACGTTTTATAAAGCTCTAAATCTACCTTATCCCTTTGAACGCATCTCCACTGATGGGTCGAATTTGGGTTATAGCCATACGGATGATGCCAATCGGGGTTTGAGTAATACAGAGATAAGAGTATACCGTGCTTTTTACAAGCATCTGAAAGCTCCTTTAAAACATCCTTACCGTATGGCGTGTTCATAATATTGTAATCGGTAAATTTTGTATCCCACATACAAAAGCCGTCATGATGCTTGGTTGTAAAGCAAATATACTTCATTCCCGCAGATTTTGCTAACTTTACCCACTCTTCAGGCTCATATTTAACGGGATTAAATTTATTTGCAAGATCTTCGTATTCTGTCCTATCCATTTGGAACCGTGCAAATACCTGATCCTGAATACCAGTCAAAGCATAGATCCCCCAATGGATAAACATACCGAATTTATTTGTATTAGGCATTTTTTTACACCCTTTCTTTTTAAGCAATTACTATATTAATTATAAATTCCCCTCTTGACATTGTCTTTAAAATATGTTATTTTGTTGCTGTAAAATTTACAATATCTTATGATTTTGGAGATCGAATTTGTTTTATTTTCACTTTGGTCAATTTGGCACAAGGCATAAACCGAGGGAAATTTGGCACGGTAGTCTGCCATCAAGATACCTCCTGATGCATTTTAAAAATAATTTCTTTATTGAAGTCGACGGAAAAAGGATGGGCGGCAAAGCGGGCGATTTTGTTTTGCATGCCCCAAACGGTAACTACGCACACGGCTCTCTTTCCGCCCGTGAAGGCTTTATTAACGATTGGATGTTCTTTTCTGCTGACGATTCAGAGCTTGAATTTTTGCAAAAAATGCCTTATGACAGACCAGTTTCTAACGGTGATACAAAATCCTTTTCCAAATTTTTTTCTGAAATACTAACCGAAAATCTGTATAATGATGAATTTAGCAAAGCGTTGATATCGAATCATATTTATCAGTTGTTAATAACGTTGAAGCGTGCCGAAACAAATGAAAACAAAGCAAAAAACAAGCTTCATCACGAATTTAATGAACTCCGGCTACATATTCATAAGCATTGCAACCAAGAATGGACATTGGAAACGATGGCAAAAAAATCAGGTTACTCTGCCAGTCATTTTTGCGCTTTGTATAAGCAATTTTTTGGGATCACACCCATTGATGACCTTCTTAATGCCCGATTGCAGACAGCAAAAGAGCTGATCGTTTTAAAAAATCATAAAATCGGTGAAATTGCAAGCTTGTGTGGATTTTCGTCAATACATTACTTTTCGGAATTTTTCAAAAAGAAAACGGGAAAATCCCCCAGCGAGTATTACACAGAATTATTGTAAATTAAGGAGCATTTTTATGAAGATTGCAGTTATCCGTAGCGCACAAAGCGATTTTGAAAAAATTTTGGGCAAATATGCTCAGATAATGCAATTTGATCCTGATGAAAAAATCAATCTCTCATGCTTCGATGCTTGTGCAATATTAGGTGGAACTGAGGAAGAGCCTATCAGCCTTTCCATTGATGCTCGTCTTGAGGTTGAACGTTTTATAAAAAATAAAAAACCCATATTTATGGAATGGAGCAAAAGCATCTGCTACACTTATATGGACGAAGGAGCGAAAATTCAAACGGTATCTCAACGAATGGTCTATTCAGGTGAAGAAACTATGCATCTTCACAAAGGTGATCTTCTGGACGATCACGCCAACGTTTTTTATCCCTTTTGCGGTATGACCGGTAAGGAAGAGCCTATCCTGTGCCTTGCAGGGCACGTTATCGCTCACGATAAAACTAAATTGACGGACTATTCTCCTGCGCAATACACACTTTTTAAACTAAATGAAAACGTAATGATCTGCGCTTTCCGCTTTGCTTCCTATGTTCGGGCACGTTTTTCACCTCACTCACGTTGGGACGAAATAGCATCCATCATCATTTCGTTTCTTTTAAATAAGAAAGTATCGGTAACCACAGAGCCGGCACTTTCTCTAAACCATCCTCCCCTATCTTCTTCAGAATGTTTTCAGCGTGGAATCAACTGGATAGAGGACGCACAGCTTCTTCTCAAAAACGGTGAAGACGGTGCTCTTGAAGGATTTTCTCACAATATTCTTCCCGATGGAAAACAGTTCTACAGTACCGCCGTGCGCAACGATTGCTCAGGCGAGCTTGGCGGAGCATATTTTTTTGATTGGTTTAACAACAAAAATGAAGCCTCTCTTCAAAGGTATAAAAATCTTCAAAAATTTTCATTTGAAAAGCTTTATGTAAACGAGGGCATCCATAAGGGTATGATGCGTTGGAGCTCAACTGCCTGGGATGTGTGCTACCACGATGATGTGGCTCGAACGGTCTTAGGCACGCTACTTCAAATGGAACTGACTTCTGATAGACAATATCTTGATAAACTCTGCGGTGCATTAGATTATCTTGTTGCCACAACGGGTACTGACGGCTTGCGTATCAAGCGCACTGACGCACAATATCTTTCCGAAGACGATATTGAAAATTTAAAAAAATCACCTTCCGATTTTCCCTGCGCTCATCACAACGGCTATTATATGGCAGTTTTGATTCTTGCCTATAATATTACGGGAAACAAAACATATCTTGACGTTGCGATAAAGGGTATTGAAACAATTATGTCAAGTTATCCTGATACTATCAGGGAGCATAGCGAAACTCAGGAGTTATGCAGACTTATTCTTCCACTTGCTTGCCTTTACAACACAACAAAAGAAGAAAAGCATCGAACATACCTTTATGAGGTAACAAACCGCCTCGAAAAATACCGTCACAAAAAAGGCGGATATCTTGAACACGATACGGGCTATAAGGCCTTAAGAAGCAGAACCTCAGGCACAGAATCATCCTTGCTTGCAGATAACGGTGATCCCGTGCAAGACCTTCTCTATTCGGTAAACTGGTTACCTTTAGGCTTTGCTTACGCCTTTAAGGCTACAAAAGATAATTTATTCCTTAATCTATGGAGGGATATTGTAAGCTTCTTATCTGAAATACAGATAGAGAGCGAAGATAAATCATTTAACGGTGCCTGGATGCGCGGAATAGATTGTGATCGCCGCGAAGCATACGGTATGCCACACGATGTAGGTTGGGGCCCCTGCGCAATAGAAAGCGGATGGACTGTAGGTGAAATCCTTATGGGCATCGGCTATGGAATTGCAATAGGAATGGATAAATAAATTAGCAAAAAGCAACTACCTTTGTAGTTGCTTTTTGCTAATAAACTTAAAACGAACTTGCTCTCCAAGCCTAAATTTCTTTAATATTTGCAAATAATATACTTATCTTTTATATAAAAACAGAACTTATTTCTAATATCCTCAACCGTTCCACCTTCAATGGTGTTTTTATCAACAATAAAGACTTGATTGTTTGTTTGAC
>JAZULU010000152.1:0-6619 GCA_045603265.1 Clostridia bacterium | reverse complement strand
CATGCTTGAGAAAAGTTGTGTACGCATTATGGAATAATCTTCGCCCAAAGGATTTATAAGTTTAACGGTGTTTTCCGAAGAAATACCAAGCATATCATAGGCCTTCTGTGAGATAAATGAGTAAGTTGCGATCTCATTTGCGCCCATTGATAAAAGTTCTTCCTTGGTAATATCCGATAACTGGTGCTGTTTGGTCTTTGTGCCTCTTGTCAAAACGCCTGAAAGGGGACGTGAGATAATGTGATCATAGCCGTAAACGCGGATAATTTCTTCCGAAATATCGTGAACGCCCTCAATATCATCACGTCTTGTCGGAACAAGGCAAGTGATAACGTCGTTTTCTAATGTTGCGCCGATGCCAAGATTTTTAAGGATAGAAAGAATAATATCTGTGGGAACGGTTATGCCTAAAAGTTCCTCAATTCTTGCTAAGGGAGCAACGATAGTCTTTGCTTCAGGCAGAGTTTCATAAATATCGGGATTCCAAGAAGTTACGTCGCCTGCATCAAGTTCATCAATAAGACTTAAAGCGCGTTTAAGTGCAAAATCACAACCTAAAGCGTCAATGCCCTTTTCAAAGCGAGAACTTGCTTCTGTCTGAATTCCTAAACCTCTTGCAGTTTTTCTAACGCTGTCACGGCGGAATTTAGCCGATTCAAAGAAAATGGTCTTTGTGGTTTCCTTGATCTCACTGTTTTCGCCACCCATAACGCCTGCAATACCAACTGAACGCTCACCGTCAGCAATAACGAGCATTTCGTTATTTAAAGTATGCTCTTTTGAATCAAGAGTGGTAAGTTTTTCGCCTTCATATGCACGGCGAACGATAATGGAATTTTTTGCAATATCTTCAACGTCAAAAGCGTGCATTGGCTGACCTGTTTCAAGCATTACGAAGTTAGTAATGTCAACAATGTTGTTGATGGGGCGCATGCCTGAAGAAAGTAAGCAATCTGCCATCCACTTGGGGGAGGGAGCAATGCGGATATTTTCAACACTTGCGCCAATATATCTGGGGCAAAGGTCAAAATCCTCAACAGTAACGCTGATAGGTGTTTCTGCATCCTTTTTAACGGTATAGTTTACTTCCGGAAGTTTAATTTCCTTATTTAAGCAAACGGCAACCTCACGGGCAATACCTAAAACGGAGTTGCAATCGGGGCGGTTTGAAGTAACTGAAAAATCAATTACGCAATCGTCAGCGCCGATAACTGTATTAACGTCGGTACCGGGAGCCCATTTTTCATCTAAAATAAGAATTCCGTAAACGTCAGCACCGGGGAAACCGCTTCCTTGTAAGCAAAGTTCTTCACCGGAACACATCATGCCGTTGGAGGGAACACCGCGAAGTTTGCCCTTTTTAATGTGCATGCCGTTAGGTAAGTGTGAATCGTTGAGTGCGGCAGGAACGTGTGCGCCAACAAAAACGTTATCAGCACCCGTTACGATCTGAACGTTTTCTTCTTGCCCAACATCAAGCTTACAGATCTGCAAATGATCGGAATCGGGATGCTTTTCAATTTCAAGAATTTTTGCAACAACAACGTTAGTCATAACGCTGTTTTTTTCAATACCCTCAACTTCAAAGCCCTGCGAAGTCATTTTATCGCATAAAACTTCGGGGGTAACGTCAATATCAACGTATCTTTTTAACCAATTAAGTGAAACTTTCATTTTTTAACCCCCTTATTTAAACTGCTTGAGGAAACGAATATCGTTTTCAAATACAAGACGAAGATCAGGAATTTTGTAACTTGTTGTGGTGATACGGTCAATACCGATACCGAATGCGAAGCCTGAATAAACTTCAGGATCGATACCGCACTCCCTTAAAACGTTGGGGTGAACGATACCTGCGCCTAAAATTTCTATCCAGCCTGTGCCTTTACAAACTCTGCAGCCTTTTCCGCCGCATTCTGTGCAGGAAAGGTCAACCTCAACTGAAGGCTCAGTAAAGGGGAAGTATGAAGGACGGAATTTAACCTTAACGTCATTACCGTACATTTCGTGAGCAAACTCCTCCAAAACGTACTTTAAGTGGCAAAGGTTAATGCCCTTATCAACAACAAGACCTTCAAGTTGATGGAAAACAGGTGAGTGTGTTGCATCAACTTCGTCAGCACGGTAAACTCTGCCGGGGCAGATAACGCGGATAGGAACGTTTCTTGATTTCATAGTTCTTATCTGTGCCGCAGAGGTCTGTGTTCTTAAAAGAATGTTTTTTGCAATATAGAAAGTATCCTGCATATCGCGGGCAGGGTGATCTTCCGGCAAGTTAAGTGCCTTAAAGTTATAATAGTCCGTTTCAACTTCAGGACCGTCAACAATATCAAAGCCCATTGAACGGAAGATCTCGCACATTCTCTCCTGGGTCAATGAAAGGGGATGAAGTGTGCCGCGTCTTTCAGGGGACGCAGGAATTGTTACGTCAATAACCTCGTCCTTTAACTGCTGGGCGCGCTTAAGTGCATTAAGTTCGTCCTTTTTATTTGCGATAGCCTCTTCAATTAAGTTGCGCAGTTCGTTTACCTTCTGACCCATTTTAGGTCTTTCTTCAGGTGAAAGTGAGCCCATTGAACGAAGAAGTTCGGTAAGTTCACCTTTTTTACCCGAAAACTGAACGCGCAAATTTTCAAGATCGTTGAGGTTTTCAATTTTTCCAAGTTGTTCCTCAAAGCGCATCTTTACGCCTGCTAATTTTTCAAGCATGATTAAATTCCTCCTAAAAAAATAAAAAGACTTTTCGCCAAGGGACGAAAAGCCGTGTTACCACCCTAATTTGCACTCAAGTAAGTGTCTTAACTTTACACTCAAACAAGTGCCTCAACAACATAACGGTGTTTCTCCGTTCAGACCTACTTAAAACTGTTCAGCCTGACAACTCCAAAGGGAACTTCACAAAAACCGCCTTAAAAGCGCTTCCACCAATGCGCCTCTCTCTGTGTAAGCCGAAAATCTGCTACTTTCCTTTTTCACAGTCTTTAATATATGAATGTATTTTATCATAGAGTTAAAAATTAGGCAAGCAGTTTTTAAAATAAAAGACAAGAGAATTGTTCTCTTGCCTTTTGTCTTTATAATCAATCTTTATATTCAATGCCGGTGTTTTTATAAAAATCCGAGCACAACGTGTCAAATCTGTCTTTATCTATATCAATTTTTTCTTCATTTATGATTTCGTAATAGGTGTTTTGATCATAACCAAAGGAACTGACAGATATCAGTTCTGTGCTATTCTTTGCAAGCTGTATAATTTCAAAATCGGCAGCGGTACCGCCATAACTCGCAAAATACAGATTTTCAGTACCTTTCCAAAAACACGCATATTTTGGCCAGAAAGCATCTGTTAATTGGACTTTTTCGTCAGCATATGTAAAAATTGCAAGAATGGTGTTTTCGCGCATCCAAAACGCTTCAAGTACGCCGTCGTTATTAATATCGTTAAAGGAATATTCAAACATATCTAACGATGGATTATCAATACCCAATACCATTTCAACAATCATACAATGCCAATGGTAACTTAAATCATCAATGCTATTTAACAGGTATTTTTCCTCTATATAATCTAAACTGCCTTTGTCAATATATTCGCTTTCAAATTCCTTTGACAAGCGACACTGAACTAACACTTTATAATCTTCGATGAGATTTGTATACATTGCAGGTACATTTATCACCTGATCTGCAAGAGAAAATTTAACTATATTGTTGTCTTTTTCATCTGATTTTTGATAAAATTGCGATGTGTAACTTTCTTTTGATTGCTGAGAAAAATTACATCCGGTTATAAAAATAACGTTGATAATCAATAGGATCATCGCAATTTTCATTTTATTGATTATCTGCACCTTTGCCACGTTTGATCACATCCCTTTCTATAATATAATATATCTTTTACTTGAGTAAGTCAATATTAGTAAGTCGATATATTTGAAAAATCCCTAAACTGAAAAAATTTGTCCCTAAACTGTATTGAAAGGGAAATAATATTATGGTATGATATAGTCAGAGCGTGCCGAACCCACAACGCCCAATAGGACTGCTTTTACGCATAATACGACTCTTGTCGCTTGAAATACGCCCATTTCCCTGTGTAAGTAACGCAGAGATGGGCAAAAATGGCATTTTAAACCGTTATGGGTTCGGCACGCGCTGACTATCTTCGGAGGGATTTTATGAAAGTTGCCATTCTTGACGATGAAAAGGTTTTTTTAGAAAGTTTTAAAGAAAAGTTATGGGAACATGAGCATTTTAAAAAAGCCGAATTAAATATATATACGGACAGCAAAAAATTTCTTGATGATTTTTTTAAGGAAGGCTTTGACGTTGTCTTTCTTGATGTTGAGATGCCGGGAATTTCGGGCATTGAAATAGGCAAGACTATTTGCGAAAAAAGTAGGCAGACTGTAATAGCCTTTGTTTCAAGTTATCCTGAATATGCCCTTGATGCCTTCGATTGCGACGCGGTAGGCTACATCATAAAAGGCGAAAATGAGTTTTTAAAGAATAAACTTGATAAAGTTTATAAAAAATATCTGCGCAGAAACAAAACCTTTGTCCTTGAAACGGGCAAGGGTAATGTAAACATGCTTTTAACGGACATTTTTTATATTGAATATTTCAGAAAATACTGTATTTATCATACGGCAACAGGTGATTATTCTGTCCGCAGGACGTTAAAAAACGTTCTTGATGAACTTTCTGAGTTTGGCTTTTATCAGGTGTACAGATGCTTTGTTGTAAATCTTCAAAAAATAAAAGAGATCCGCAAAACGGAAATAATTTTACAAAACAACGTAAAACTTACCGTTTCAAGGGGCATTTATACCGAAATAGTTGATGCTTACGCAACGTACATGGCAGGTGTAGTATGAATTTTTACGATTTTTTGTTTGCGGCATTTGACGCAATATTATCTTATATAACCGTATCATATCTGTTTTCAGCATTTTCCAAAAACGGCAGAATAAAATGGAATTTTCTTCACGTTATAGCAATTTTATCAAGTTTTTTCGTAACTGCATTTGTTGAAAATGCCTTTATTACGATTATTCTTTCCGCTGTTTTTTACTTTGTGATCTCTCTTGAATATAAATTCAAGTGGTACACTTCAATATTTTTGTCATTTATGGCAGTTGCCGTTTCAGTTTTAAGCGAAATGCTGGTAGGTCTTTTTATGATGACCGTCTTTTCCATGAATTTTGCTGAAACTCTTTTTGGCATCTCGTATTTTGTGGGGCTTATCTTGTCCCGTTTCGTATCCTACGTTATAGCCTTTATTTTGAAAACCTTGCGCCACAGAATTTTTTATCATAAGTTTGAAAGCAAATGGCTTTTGATATTTTCTTTGCCTATTGCAAGCGTTGTTATTTCTGTTGCTCTTTTATCTTTTTTAGGCGAAACCTCAAAAAGCACCGAAGCCTTTGCATTGTGGGGCATAATTTTGCTGATAATCAGCAACGTTTTGATCTTTTTCTTCCTTGATTCCATGCACCGCGATATTATAAACCGCGAAAAACTTGCATTTTCCGATGAACTTATCAAAAAGCAGGAGGAACGCTATCAGGAACTTTGCGAAAACAATCTTGAAATAAAACGTCTTCGCCACGACCACAAGAATTTTCTTTTAGGCGTTCTTGCCGAACTTGAAGAAGGCAAAACGGAAGAACTTAAAGCACATTTAAAAAGCGAACTGGAACTTAAAAAAGATACGGAAATAAATTCGGGCAACAGCGTTCTTGATATTGTAATCGCCAGCAAAATGAACGTTGCAAAAAAATATGATATCTCTTTTGAAACGGGATTTTACCGCATGAGCCAGGTAAAAATTCCCAACACCGACCTTGCCGTTTTAGTGGGCAACACCCTTGATAACGCTATAGAGGGCGCAAAAAAAGTTGAGGGTAAAAAAGTAATAAGAATTTCCATAAGTTTAGGCGACGGACAGATAATATTTTCCATCACAAACCCCACCGATAAAAAGATCGACGTTTCCGAACTTACCACCACCAAGGATGATAAAGAAAACCACGGCTTTGGCATACTTTCCATAAAAAGCATTGCCGAGCGCTACCAGGGCGACGCCGTTTTTTTATCGACCGATGACACTTTTAAAACAGTTATCTGCCTGAAAAATGCAGAATAGGTACATATTTTGTCGATGTAGGTACACCCCCTTGAAAAAAGTTTTTTCATTTGATATTCTTGAAAATAAGAGATAACCCCTTCTCTTCCTTCTGTTTGTACATATACACTATCCACTATCTTCTGCACGAGATATATGAGAAGGGGGAATTCTCTATTTTTAGAGCACCGATAAACTCACACAAACATAAAGACCTGCAAAAAAATTTGCAGGTCTTTCAGAGCACTGACAAACCCTTACAAACATAGCACCCTGCAAAAATTTTGCAGGGTGCTATTTCCGTCGTTGCATTGATACTATAGCACGCATAAAGGAGTTCGCCTCAAATGTTGTATCAGCGTTGCTTTCGGGTTTGTCGTCTTTATAAGGCAAACCTGCCTTATTGCATCCTCCGCACCCAAAATCATTCACTGATACAAACATTTTAGGTCGGAGAATTTTAAAGGAATAAATTTTTGAAGGATGCGCGGC
>JAZULU010000151.1:0-3070 GCA_045603265.1 Clostridia bacterium | reverse complement strand
CGTATTGCCTGCGTTTTCGCCGCGCATCCTTCAAAAATTTATTCCTTTAAAATTCTCCGACCTAAAATGTTTGTATCAGTGAATGATTTTGGGTGCGGAGGATGCAATAAGGCAGGTTTGCCTTATAAAGACGACAAACCCAAAAGCAACGCTGATACAGCATTTGAGGCGAACTTCTTTACGCGTGCTATAGTATCAATGCAACATAGCAAATAATCTCCTGCAAATTTTTTGCAGGAGATTATGTTTGCATGGGTTTGTCAGTGCTCTGAAGGAGGAAGACTTTGTCTTCCCCCTTCTTTTTTCTTGCACATTATTTATTATTATGGTAGAATAACCGTTGATAAAATTTATAAAGATTCAGGTGCATAATTTTAATGGATTCGTTTATTTTTTCCGTAAATGCCGTTCTGCCTATTATACTTATGGTGGCATTAGGTTATGCTTTAAAGAAAGCAGGCTTCATTACTAAAGATTTTTCAAAACGCACAAACAAACTTGTTTTTCGATTTTTCTTGCCTGCAATGCTTTTTGTGAACGTATATGATATAGATATTCAGCAAGGCATAGACCTCAATTATATTCTGTATGTTGTAATTTTTGTTTTGCTTACTTTTTTTGTGATGATTCCAGCAGTTACTTTCATCACAAAAGATAAGTTTAGGCGCGGTCCCCTTTTGCAGGCAACATTCCGATCAAACTTTGCATTTATCGGAATCCCCCTTGCACAAGCGCTTTTCGGTGATGAAGGCGTAAAGATCGCCGCACTTCTTTCAGCAGTAACAATTCCCTTATATAATATTCTTGCAGTCATAAGTCTTTCAATGTTTAATTCAGAAAGCGGTAAATTCAGCGTAAAGAAAATATTAACGGGCATAGTTAAAAATCCGCTTATTCAGGGCATATTTTTAGGCGTAGCCGTACTTATAATAAGGATATTGTTTGTAAAACTTGATTTTTCTTTCAGGCTTAATCAAACACCTATTTATACAGTTTTAGATTATCTTTCAAAAATGGCAACTCCCCTTGCATTAATTACCCTGGGTGCGCAGTTTGAATTTAGTGCAGTTAAGGAATTAAAAAAAGAAATACTTTGGGGTACAATTTTAAGAACGGTTATCGTTCCGGTTGTTGCCTTGAGCATTTCTCTTATTTTCAGGAACACTTTTTCAGGTGCTCACTATGCCTCTTTTATCGCAGTATTTGCAACACCGGTAGCCATTTCCACCGTACCCATGACGCAGGAAATGAACAACGATGCTGTATTAGCAGGTCAATTAGTTGTTTGGACAACTATTTTTTCAGCGCTTACTGTATTTATCGCATCATTTATTTTTAAATTCTTAGGGATATTTTAAAAGGCATCTTTCGATGCCTTTTTTTAATCTTGCTTCGCTCCGCAAACCGAGCAAAAAAGATATGTTGCGTCTATGCTTGCGCCACACTTTACGCAAAGTTTTTTGCCGGAACTTGCAAATGTCTGTTCATATGACGGCGCAGGTTGTTGTGCTACAGTATATCTTCCGATATTTGCTAATATGTATTGACTTATGTTATCTACGTTCTGTTTATTTTTACCCCAGTCTACCAGTTGCGTAGGCATTGAACATTCAGAATGAATATCTATCCTTACCATGCCAAACCCGATAGGCGTAACGTATATTGAAATATCTTCGCCCCAGGAACTAAAGGTAACACCTTTACCGAAATAGCAAATAACGCCATCACCGTTAGGTTTTTCCGATTTAAAATCAAGTTCGGCATATTGCATAAACGCTCTATCATATAAGAGTGCAGTCACCTGATATACCGTTGCATTAACGTTAATTGCAATACTTGAATTTGCTGCCATATTAAACTACCAACTTTCTGAATTCATTTTCCGAAAACTTCATTTTTTCGCAGAAATCTTTATAATTTTCTGCATCCTGCGGAATTTTCAAGCCATGTTTTACTACAAACGTATCATCTTTACCGTTATTCAGCCACAGATACAGATCTTCTTTTTCTTCACTTTCAGGATAAAAATATATTCCTTTTTTTGAATTAAAACGCATCATATACGCAAGCACCTGAAAATAATCGCGATTATCAATATTATCTGCTTTTTTATATTTAGCATCAGCAATGATCGAACTATCCTTACTTATAAAGTCAGGATAAATTTTTCCTCTGCGCTCACTTTTTTCAAAAAGCCATTTCACACCTTCTCTTGCCTTATTGCGAGGATGATCAAACTTATCTTTTACAAGAGTATTTATATACTCTTCCCACAGCCATGCGCCGTCAAACAAAATTCCGAAAACGTTATTTTTGCCTGAGCCGACAAATTGTCTATCGCCTTGCAAAATGCAAATGCACAAAGATTGCAAAAACTGATATTCACTATAATAGGCATGCCTTATGGTATGCTTTTTGTTTTCTATAATGATCTTCTTTCTATCAAAGAGCCTATATTTTTTCGTAGCACTTACAATAAGTTTTACTTCGTCTTTCACCTTTGAAAGAATGTGTTTTCCATCCCGTCTATACTTGATATACTCAATGGTATGGCGAACAATCTCGGTCAAATAATTATCATCAGAATATTCCCGTTGATTATAGGCGATCTTTCCCTCAAAAGGTATGTTTTCTTTAATATGCCTTGCAATATCTATAGTACCTTTAGGGTTTATATCATTGTATTTATTGCGAATGTAAGTTTTAAAAAGTCCCTTACGCACAGCATTTTTAAGATAATATGGAAACAAGAACACCAACAGTTCAAAACCGCTGTTATCATTTTCACCACGAACTTCAAAATCAAAGAAATTGGGATAATCAAGTACCCTCTCCAGCATATATCTAAGAAAGAAATCACTGTTTTCAGAAGCAAAACGAGAAGTTATTGTTAATCTTTCATCACCACACCCTAAAAAACCCATAACGTTAGTGGTATAGTATGCTTTTTGGTGTTTTTGTATAATCATTTGATCTTCTTCAAGATCATCAATATTTTTAACACATTCAGGATAAACAAGAATTCCTTCTTCCTCAAGATCCTCTAAAGATTTATTGAGGAGTTTTTTCG
>JAZULU010000150.1:0-41583 GCA_045603265.1 Clostridia bacterium | reverse complement strand
TTCGGGCATAGCCCTTATTCACTGGCTTAGCACAAATGTGCTCTTTTGTTGACCTGCCAGTCATGCATTGGTTACTTGCTACCCGTTAACGGGTCGCGTGGATCGAACAAACTCAACTGATCTGCCTCTCTATCCGCTTTTAACTGGTTTGCAACATATTCTTGTATTGCTTTTGTATTTTTTCCTACTGTATCTACATAATATCCCTTGCACCAAAATTCGCGATTTCGGAATGCAAATTTCATATTTCCAAACCTTTGTAATATTATTGTTGCACTTTTCCCTTTCAAATATCCCATAAACACCGAAATGCTCATTTTGGGCGGGATGCTTACTAACATATGTACGTGATCTTGGCATACTTCACCTTCTATTATTTCTACGCCTTTCCACTCACATAATTGTCTTAATATTCCTCGCACTTCCATCCTATGTTCATCATAGAAAACTTTTCTGCGATATTTTGGTGCAAATACAATATGATACTTGCAATTCCATTTTGTGTGTGCTAAACTATTTGTGGTATTAGATGATTCTTTCATTTTAATATCCTCCGATTGTGTTTTTGATTTCTGACTGGCAGGTCATACTTTCATTATACACAATCGGAGTTTCTTTTCAATCCTCACCGGTAAACCTTTACTGAACCACGCGACTATCGCGTGGTTTTTCTTTATATCAAGAAGAAGCCACCGAGATCGGTGGCTTGTTTAATATTAAACAGATCAGAGCAGTGCAAAAAAACTTGAAAATCAGGTGAACAAGCGATTAAAGCCGACAATTCACCGCGCACAAACAGAGTGCGACAAAATTCGAAATTCAAGACGTGAGGAGGTAAAAGCGAATGCGCTTACATAAGCGTAAGTAATTGAATTTTTATCCTCCGCGCAACAAAGAAGCAGCCACCGATTTTCGGTGGCTTATTTAATATTAAATAGATATCAGAGCAGTGCAAAAAAACTTGAAAATCAGGTGAACAAGTGATTAAAGCCGACAATTCACCGCGCACAAACAGAGTGCGACAAAATTCGAAATTCAAGGCGTGGGGAGGTAAAAGCGAATGCGCTTACATAAGCGTAAGTAATTGAGCTTTTATCCTCCGCACAACAAAGAAAATCCCCCTTACAAATAAGGGGGATGGTTTCGAAGAATTGTCGTGCTCTGTTACTTTACGATATAGCCTTCCTTTACACCATAAGCCGCATTAGACTCATCAGTATCAATATGCATTGCTAAAGCAAATTTCTCGCTAACGCGAACAACAACGTCCTCAAAAATGCAGGAACGTTCTGCTGATTCAGCCTTAACAGCAACAATTTCTTTATCCTTAACGCCAAGTTTTTCAGCATCGGCAGGAGTCATATGTATATGACGCTTTGCAACGATAACGCCTTCAGAAATCTCAACTTCACCGCAAGGGCCAACAAGTTTGCAACCGGGTGTACCGGCAACGTCACCTGATTCCTTAATAGCGATGCCAACACCGATAGAACGTGCATCGGTTGCGGAAAGTTCAACCTGAGTTGCAGGACGAACGGGACCTAAGATGCTTACGCCTGCAAGTTCTTTCTTTGTGCCAACAACGGTAACGCGTTCTTCGCAAGCGAACTGACCGGGCTGTGAAAGATCCTTTTTAGGTGTAAGAGTATAGCCTGCACCGAAAAGAGTTTCAAGAGCTTCCTGAGATACATGCACATGGCGTGCGCTTGTTTCAATAATAAACTTATCCATTTTAAAATACTTCCTTTCAAGTTGTTGATTATATTCTACAACATATACCATTTTTTTGCAAACGTTATTTAGTAATATTTACAAATTTGATTGATGAGATCTGTTGATCTTTTATAGGTCTATCGCCTGCGCTTGTTGAAGTTTTTGCAATTTTATCAACCGTATCCATACCTGCGATAACTTTTCCAAATCCTGCATACCTTCCGTCAAGGGATTCACTGCAATCGCCATGGCAGATAAAAAACTGGCTTGATGCCGAATCATAAGCTTCACCGCGCGCCATGGAAATAACACCGGGAGTGTGGCTTAAATTGTTGGAAAATCCGTTGATACCAAACTCGCCCTTAATTTTTTCATCGCTTCCGTGATATCCCGTTCCGGTAGGATCACCTGCTTGAATAACAAAATCTTTAATAACTCTGTGGAAAATAAGTCCATCGTAAAAGTTTTTAGAAACAAGTTTTTTAAAGTTTTCAACGGTAATGGGGGCAACGTCAGGATAGAGTTCGATTAAAATTATTCCGCCATCCATCATTTCGATCTTTACAAAGTTGGTGGGATTTTCAGTTTCTTCAAATTGAACGTTTTCTAAATCGCCTGCACTTGTATCTTCGTGGGTATCAAGAGTTTTTTCCTGACAGCCTGCAAAAATAAATATGCACATAAGCACAAGTGAGCATATCTTAGTCAAGTTCCTTAATGCCTGTGTAAAGTTCATAGTATCTTCCTTTCATACTTAAAAGTTCTTCGTGAGTTCCGCGTTCAATGATCTGACCTTGTTCAAGCACCATAATTGCATTTGCGTTACGCACCGTTGAAAGACGGTGTGCAATAACAAAAGTGGTGCGGTTTTTCATCAAACGTTCCATGCCGTGTTCGATGTGACGTTCAGTTCGCGTATCAACAGAACTTGTTGCCTCATCAAGAACAAGTATAGGTGCTTTTGAAAGAGCCGCGCGGGCAATGTTAAGAAGCTGGCGCTGACCTTGTGAAAGGTTTGCACCATCACCGGTAAGCATGGTGTTATAACCATCGGAAAGGCGCATAATAAAGGAATGTGCCGAAGCCGTTTTTGCGGCGGCGATTACCTCTTCATCTGTTGCATCAAGTCTGCCGTAGCGGATATTTTCCATAACCGTTCCCGTAAAAAGGTGAGTATCCTGCAAAACCATTGCAATATTTTGGCGCAAAACGTCGCGCTTTATATCCATAATATCGATGCCGTCAATAGTTATCTTGCCTTCTTCAATATCATAGAAGCGATTGAGAAGATTTGTAACTGTTGTTTTTCCTGCACCGGTTGAGCCAACAAAGGCAATTTTCTGTCCGGGCTTTGCATAAAGCGAAATGTTTTTAAGAATGGTCTTATCGGGTACATAACCGAAAGTAACATTTTCAAGAATAACGTGCCCCTCAATTTCAGGTGTAAGTGCATCTTCTTTATCTTCTGCCTCAGGATCGGTATCCATAACGGCAAAAACACGTTCTGCACCTGCAAGAGCCGAAAAAATTGTGCTCATTTGCATTGATATCTGGTTGATAGGCATTGAGAAGTTTCTTGAAAGACCGCAAAAAACCGTAACACCGCCTATATCGGCAAAGCCTGCAAGGCATAAAAGTCCGCCTACACCTGCGGTAAGACCGTAGCATATCATACTGAAGTTGTGCATAATGGGGCCCATAATACCGCCGAAGAACTGCGCTTTAAAAAGTTTTTCGCGCATATCGCCGTTTAAAAGGTCGAATTCTTCGTTACATACTTCTTCATGGTTAAACACCTTAACTACCTTTGATCCGTTTACCGTTTCCTCAATATAACCGTTCATTGCGCCCAACGCCGCCTGCTGTGCGGAATAGTATTTACTTGAATGTTTTGCAATAAGTCCGCCGCCAAAGGTGAATATGGGAACAAATAAAAGTGTTATAAGTGTAAGCCAGATATTGGTAGTAAGCATTAAAACGAAAGTTGCAATAAGTTGAACGATGCCCGAAAAAGTACTTGTTAAAGTCTGGTTTATCATCATATCAACGTTGTCAACATCGTTGGTGAATCGGCTCATTACTTCGCCTGTAGGATTTTGGTCAAAATATCTTGTAGGCAACGTCTGCAACTTTTGGAAAAGATCTTTTCTTAATCTTTCAATGGAATTTTGGGAAATTTTCAGCATCATTTTTGACTGAAGATACGTTGAACCAATGCTTATAAGATAAATTCCGCCAAGAAGAACAAGCGTTTGCGTAAGATATGCTATGCGCTCTAACGCAGTTTTGCCTTCTGCAACAAGTTCATTGATAATGGGACGCATAAGCCCGGTAGCAATAACACCGGTAATGCTTGTAACCAGTATTAATAAAAACACACCAATAAGTTGAACTTTATATTTTGCAACGTAGGAAAGCAGTCTTTTTATTGTTGCACCCATTTTTTTGGGTTTACCCGTTGCCCTTGGACCGCCACGCCTGCCCGGGCCGCCCATTTGACGAAGATTTACCGATTTACTTCCGCCTTTATTATATTGTTTTTGGAGGTCTTCTAACGTTCTTTTCATTTTGCCTCCTTATCCATCTGGGAATAATAAATTTCCTGATATTCGGTATTATTTTTAAGTAATTCTTCGTGAGTGCCAAAGCCCGTAATTTTGCCTTCGTCCATAACGATTATCATATCTGCGTCCATAACGGAGGTGATTCTTTGGGCAATAATGATCTTAGTTGAATCTTTAAGTTCATTATTAAAGGTTTTTCTTATCTGCGCTTCTGTTGCAGTATCTACAGCGCTTGTTGAGTCATCAAGAATAATGATCTTGGGATTTTTAAGAAGCGCACGGGCAATACAAAGTCTTTGCTTCTGACCGCCTGAAACGTTTGTTCCGCCTTGATCAAGGTCGGTCTGATATCCGTCTTTAAAAGTTTTTATAAACTTATCCGCCTGGGCATTTTCCGAAGCCTTGATTATGTCATCCATGGAAGCATCCTCATTGCCCCAGCGGAGGTTATCTTCAATGCTTCCCGAAAAAAGAACGTTTTTCTGCAATACCATAGAAACCGCATCGCGAAGATTATAAAGGGTGTAGTCCTTAACACTTCTGCCATCAACAAGTACGTCGCCCTCGTCAACATCGTAAAGACGGGGAATCATTGAAACAAGGGTTGTTTTTCCGCAACCTGTTGAGCCGATAATTCCTACCGTTGACTTTGCAGGAATATAAATGTTTATATTATCAAGAACTTTACCTTCGCTGTTTTTATAATAACGGAAAGATACGTTCTTAAACTCAACGCTTCCGTCTGTTACAGTAAGAGTTTCATCAGCACTTTCATCGGAAATATCGATTTTTTCATCAAGAACTTCCGCAATACGCTTGCCTGATGCCAGTGCACGGGACATATTCATAAACATCATCGTAACCATCATTAAAGAAGAAAGTATCTGCGTTATATAAGTTATAAATGCCGAAAGGTCGCCGATGCTCATATTTCCGTCAATAACCATATTTCCGCCAAACCAATAAACGGCAATGGTTGTGATATTCATAAAGAAACTCATTAAAGGCGAAAGCAATATCATTATATTCATTGCCTCATAGCCTGCTTTTTTAAGGTTGCCGTTGGCTAAAGCAAATTTTTCCTCTTCATGATCCTGGCGAACAAAACTTTTTACTACGCGAACGTTGGTAATATTCTCCTGAACGGTTGAGTTCAAAGCATCGATCTTTGTTTGCATGCCTGAAAATTTCGGGTAACTTTTTCTTATAATAAAGAAAATTCCCGTAAGCATAAGCGGCATAACTACTGCCAAAACAAGTGTAAGTTTAGGATTAAGAATAATGGCCATTATAAGTGCGCCAATAAGCATACCCGGTGAGCGAAGTGCCATTCTTAAAAGCATGTTTACAAAGTTCTGTATTTGGGTAATATCATTGGTAAGTCTTGTTACCAATGAGCCGGTCTGAAACTTATCAATATTGGCAAAAGAAAATTTCTGTACCTTTTTATATACGTCAGCACGAAGGTCGGAGGCAAAATATACCGACGCTTTTGCACCGAAATATGCACCGCCTACACCGCCTATCATCATAAGTATCGCCGCAAAGATCATACCCGTCATGGCGGCAACAACAAATCCGTTATCCGTACCGAAAACAGTATAAAGCCAGGAAACAAAAGGTGAAACTTCCTCACCCTTTACGCAGTCAACGATACTTCCCATAAGTTTGGGCATAATGGCCTCGCCCACAACTTCCACCATCATACACAAAGGACCCAGTATAAAGGCAGGCAAATATGGCTTTATATATTTAAACCATCGCTTCATCTTCTTTTTCCTTTCTTTCAAATTCGCTTAAATTGTTCTGTATTTTTTCAAGACAGTTATAGAAAATCTCAAGTTCATTATCCGAGAAATTTTTAAACATATATGAATCCACTTCATCAACAAGTGCTTTTGTATCAAGAAGTGTTTTTTCACCTTTTTCCGTTACGGTTACGCGGTTATAACGCATATCGTTTTTTTCAGCAACGCGCCCGATATATCCTGATGCCTCAAGTTTTTTCAACATTACAGCCACCGCTGCCGAACTTATTTCAAAAAATTCGGCAATCTGTTTTTGAGTTGGTGCTTCTTTACACTTATAAATGTATAAAAGCATTCTGTGTTGACTTCTATGAAGCGTTCCCTTTGATACCTGATTTTCCAAAAGGGTATGGTGCTGTCTGTCCGTACTTATAAATTTATGTAATACAGTATTAAGATCAAGTTTATCCACATCATCACTCCTTAATAATTAACACGTTAACTATTATATTATTTTTCACATTTCCCGTCAACAGAAATATACTGAACTTTATATAAAAAGCACCTACTTTAAAAGCAGGTGCTTAAATATTAAGTTTGAGGTGTAGTTCGCGGTTTAGGTGAAGCCGTTATGATTCCACCTTCAGCATTATCAAGTATAGGTTCATCGGGATTTGGTGTTCCCGGATTATAAGGCGTAGGTGTGGGATAAGGTGTTGCACCTGCAGGAGTCTCACTTGGCATAGGTGTAAGATCCGGTAACGGTGACGGGAAATCCGTATCTGTTCTGCTTGCCTGAACTATTTCGTAAAAGCCGGGCTCTGCATCAAAAGTATCATTTACCCATGCGCCGGTATTTGAAAGCCTTTGCTTTTTCATACCGTAAATATTTATTCTTGTAAGACGGTATCCGCCTGCCGCAGGACCGTAATAATACAACCAACCGCCCTGGAACGTAAGTTCAGAACACATAATATCATTGGAAAGTTTAACAAGTTCTTCCTTACCTTCAAACTTGATGTAAAGACTGCTTGCATCATTTTCATTGGTGAACACAAAAGATTTGTATCCCGGGCATACCTGATTATATGCAGTCGGAATAACCACCGTTGCCTTGCTTTCATCGTACACATTAATAGGTACTGTCAGGCAATTTTTATCGCTGTAATATCTTCTGTAACAAAGTTGACCGTTATATATAAAAGGTCTGTCAAGTCTTGCATTGGGGAAAAGAACTTGAGTTTTTAATGTTGTAAGATCAAGCCTATATATACGGTCGCGTTTTGTGCTTGCATCCTGAGTATAGTAAATACTTCCGCTATGATAGAAAATGTTGGTAATATTTCTTGAAAGGATAACTTGTGCGCCGGTGCCATCATGACGGATCCTGTAAATTGCATTTTTGTTGGTAGCGTTGGCAAAATATATCCAATCGTCAAGAACGTGTACAAAGGCTGCCGAGTTTGCCGCCGCAACGGGCACTGTCTGCGCACCGTCAACTGACGTTTTCATAAGATTTCCGCCATTAAGAAGATCGCTGTAATAAAGCCAGCCGTCATAGTAGTTAAGGTTTGCGCATACGCTTGAAACAAGTTTTGTAACTTCGCTTCCGTCAGGACGTGCTTTATATAACGCACTTCCGTTTACTTTATCAATATAGTAAAGCCAGTTGCCCACAAGCACTACCGAAGCATTGTTCTGCGAATCGAAACTGCTTGTATAGACTTTGCTGAAAGGCTCATAACCGTCAGTTTCAAGAACTTGAAGACCAAACATATCACTTAACAAAAGAGGATCATAGTTAGTCATTCTTGTATATATTATATCTTTTGAAAAACTTTTATATCTTTCCGCTTCGCCCATGCGCACTTCAATATGGATGTGCTTTGCGCCTACCGGATTTCCTTTGCCTCCGCCAACGCCCAGTTTATCGCCGACTTTCACTTCCCCCGATCCCATAAAAATCTCAGTTGCAGGGGAAATATCGTTGCCGTGAAGAATTATTACTGAAATATCAAATTCTTCATTATAGATGATTATCATGTTATAATCATCTTCCTGGGTTGCATAGGTTATTCTTCCGTTTACGGGCGAATAGAAGGATTGTCCGTCCATAATGGCAAAATCAGTACCGGTATGATAATAATCTTCAAGCATACCGCCGGTAATGGAGTATTTTGATAAAAAGCCTTGAATAATACAGCCGAATTCGCTGTTATAATAAGAAGTTTTACTGCTTTTAAATAAGTTAGAGGCAAGTTTTATTGCCCGTTCATCTTCTAAAGCAGGATTTTCCTTGTTGTAGAGATTTAAGTCATCATACTGACCGGGATTACTGTGCCCGTAAATAACGCCCGGAATATAATCAAAATTGGCATATTCCTTAACGATACCGTCTGTATCGGTTGAAACAACGGTAATATTTCTGCAATCCGTACCTGAGATGATACCGTCATTGCCGATAACGGGCCACTCAGATGCATCAAAACCGTCTTCAAGTTTTTCAGGCTCAACGTCGTTTGCATAGTCTTTATAACGATAAATGCCCTTTGTTTGGCTGAAAAATTTAAGATCTCCCTGATTATAGGGTGCCTTGCTTCCGCCGCAAAGCAACATTCCCGAATTATACTGAATATCGTAAACTGCCTTTTCGTCATCAACAATAGGTGATGCAGGTTCCTTAAATCTATCGTGAGGAACCAGTATTGCGGTAACTAACACCACCAAAATAAGCACTACTGCAGTAATTATGGTAGGCAAATATCTTTTAAGCATATAAAAAACTCCTAAAAAAATTTACATATATATTTATTATATATCATTTCACAATTTTTTACAATCACAAAATAAAAAAACGGCAGTAAATGCCGTTTGATTATTTCATTACCCCAAGTCCTTTGGCAATGATCGTTATAAAATCCTGCACGTTTGTAACGATGCCTACAGCACTTAAACTTCCGCGATCGGATAATTTATTTACCATAAACTCATCGGCATCTACGCAATATAAAAACACGGGGCGCACGGTATCATCTTCATTTACGGTAAAAGAGGGAGTCATGTTGCCCGTTGCAATGGTGTGAAGCATTGTTGCAAGGCAAATTACCGTTGTTGCTTTCTCGGTAAATGAGCGCATCTTTTTCTGTCCCTCATAAGCATCACCTATTACTTCGGGCAAAGGACCGTCATCGCGGATAGAGCCGGTTAAAACGAAAGGCACGTTATTTTTAACAAGGCTGTGCATAATGCCGTTATCAATGTTATGATCCTTTATAAACTGCGGAATAGATCCGCTTTTTCTAACCTTATTTATAACGTCAAGATGATTATAGTGACCGTTTTTATGAGGTCTTTGTGTATAGATATCCTGACCTAATGCAGTATTTAAAAGAGCGCCCTCAAGATCGTGGGTTGCAAGGGCGTTACCTGCCATAAGTCCGTGAGCATAGCCGTTATCAATAAGTGAAGCCATAGCGTTTCTTGCATCGTAATCAAAGGAAAACGCAGGACCCATTACCCATAAAATATTGCCGTGCTCTTTTTCGTATTTAAGCAACTCCATGAGTTTATCGTAATCCTTTGCAAAAGCGGTTTCCCTGCTTCTTCCCTGCCTGAACACAAAGTTTTCCTGTTCTTCATCGATCTTTTCTTCAAAGCCTTTTGAGTGAACGTAAATGCCGTCTTCGCAGTTTTCAGTTCTTCCCAAAACAACTTTATCGCCTTTTTTAAGATTTCTGTTTTCTACAACTTTTAATTCATCGCCAATGACAACCGAAGAATCCATACGGCTCTTTTTGGCTAAAACCCATTGCCCCGAAATCTTAAAATATTCGGGGAACATTGACGTGCTGTGATAATTATCAGGTGCAACGCCGTCAATTTCAACCTCCTGAAATTTTACGTCAGGAGCATTTTTAAATTTTTCTTCATTAAAATCAGGTGCATTGTATTGGGGAATAATGTTCTTCATAGTTTTTTACCTTTAGAAATAATTTTATACTATTGTATCACCTAAAGATTGTTTAGTCAACGATAGGCTTCCCTTATCATTATAATCTTTATTATATTGTTTTCTAAAAATATGTCGTCATTATTGCGTCATTATTATTTTTGACGCAATAATAATGCTATAATTATGTCATAATAACATCACAAGAGGTGCTTTTTATGGACGATAAACTTTTAAGATATACGTTGAGAGTTGATAGAAATTTATTTGAGAAATTCAAATATATTGCCGAAGCAAACGGCAGATCTGCCAACAAAGAAATAGAGCAATTTATAAAAAAACACGTTGCCCAGTATGAAGAGAAAAACGGCAAAATTGAATTAAACTAAAAAAACGATTAAACTAAAAAAACGGCTGAAAATTAGCCGTTTTCTTATATCTCAATTTCTATCAAGCCATCTTTTGCAACGTAGTGGGTTTTTACGCCTAAAATATCCATCCACTTTCTTGTAACAAGAGTTCCGTACATACCGCATCTGCCCTGCTTTAAGAGTTTTTCAGTATCTCTTAAATAAAAGGGAATGGCTTCCTCGTTGTAAAGCGCCTCATTACAGCACCACAAGCAGGCTTCAGGCTGAATTTCGGCATAAACTTCCATCGAAACGTTCATATGCCCGTGATGTGCCATCTGCACGATATCGGCTTTCAGCAAATCCTTCGATTCCGCCATTAAAACGTCGCCGCCCTGAGGTCCCAAATCGCCTAAAAAAAGTACCGTTTTTTCAGGTGTTGTAACTTTAAAAACAAGGGAAGCATCATTCATAAGATTGTCTGTAAGCTCCTTGTGATAGGAATAAATAAAATCAATTTTAACTTCATCTATCTGAACAGTATCACCTTTTTTAACCTTCAGCGCCTTGTCCTTGATTAAAGGTTCTATTTTATTAAATCTGGGCAGAATCTCATTTAATTCCTTTTGATAATATTCGTAATCTTTAACGTTTTTGTTATTTATAATTTCATAAGAAGGAAAATTATAAACGATTTTTTCGATATCAAAATCGCTTAATCCGTTTTCTTCCGCTTCTTTCACAAAGCCGTTTATATGGTCATTATGAGGATGAGTAAGTATCCACATTTTAATTTTTCGCTTTTTGATAACTTCCTTTAACAAAGGCATATCTTCAGGACGGCCGCCATCAATAACAATAACGTTATTTTCGCTTGTTACAATAACGTAACTCATCATAAATTTTACCGATTCAGGTAACTGATATAAAAGAGTTTTCATTTTAACCTCTTAAAACAAAACCTCTGTTTTTTTCTACAGAGGTTTATATTATTACATCTTTTCAGGTGCTTCAATTCCAAGAAGTGCCAATGCAGTTTTTAAGCAGTCGCGAGTGCATTTAGTAACCACAAGACGTGCCTGCATAACGCCTTCTTCTTCGCCTAAGATTCTGTTTTCAAAATAGAAACGGTTATAACTTTGTGCAAGGTTTGCGGCAAAGCGAGTAATAATTGAGGGCTCGTACTTTTCAGCGGCATCAAGGATTACCTGGGGGAATGTTTCAAGTTTCTGAATAAGATCTAAAGAAGCCTCATCATTAAGGCATTTGAATTCAGCCTTTTCAATATCTATCTCAGGTGCTTTCTTGATAACTGAACAGCAACGCGTATGTGCATACTGTACATAAGGGCCTGTTTCCCCCTCAAAGTTAAGGGCGCGATCCCACCAGAAATCAACGTCCTTGATCTTATTGGAGAAAAGATCATAGAACACAACTGCACCGATACCAACCTGCTTTGCAACTTCTTCCTTGTTTTCAAGGTCGGGATTCTTTTCGTTTACGATTTCGTAAGCCTTGTCAATGGCGCGGTGAAGAACTTCATCAAGATAAACAACGTGACCTTTTCTTGTGGAAAGAGTCTGCCCCTCATAACTAACCATACCGAAAGGAACGTGAACAAGTCTGTCCGCCCAATCGTAACCCATCATTTCAACAACTTTAAATACCTGCTGGAAATGAAGATTCTGCTGATATGCAACAACGTAAAGACATTTATCAAAATCGTAAGTTTTCTTACGATAGAAGATTGCCGCAAGATCGCGTGTTGCGTAAATTGTTGCGCCGTCAGATTTAAGAAGAATGCAAGGAGGCATATCGTACTCATCAAGTTTAACAACGTATGCGCCCTCGGAAAGTTCAAGCATATTCTTGTCTTTTAATTCCTGAACAACTGCACCGCACTTGTCTTTATAAAAACTTTCGCCTGCATAGGAATCAAACTTAATGCCCAACAAATCGTAAATTTCGGCAACGTCTTTTAATGTGATATCCTTGAACCATGTAAAAAGTTCCATTGCTTCAGGATCATCATCCTCAATTTTCTTAAACCATGCGCGTGCTTCTTCCTGCATATCGTCGTCAGCCTCTTTATCGAAGCGCACGTAAAGTTCAATTAAAGCATTAACGCCCTTTTCTTCAACGTCAGCACGGTTTCCCCAATGCTTAAAAGCACAGAGCATTTTACCAAACTGTGTTCCCCAGTCGCCAAGGTGGTTGATTGAAACAACTTCATAACCTAAAAATCTGTGGATCTTGGCTAAAGAATTACCTAAAACGGTGGTAGTAAGATGACCGATATGGCAACGCTTTGCAATGTTTATTGATGAATAGTCGATACAAACGGTCTTGCCCTTACCCATTTGGGATGCGCCGTAATTTTCGCCTTGTGTATAAGCACTTTTAAGAACGGATTCTGCACGTTTTTCGGTATCAATAAAGAAATTAAGATATCCGCCTTCAACGCGAGCCTCTTTAATAAATTCAGGCAAAACCAAAGTATCCTTTAATTCATTTGCTATCATTGGCGGAGCCTTGCGCATAACACGGGCAAGTTTAAAGCAAGGAAATGCAAAATCGCCCATTTCCTTTTTAGGGGGAATTTCGATATAGGTTATACATTCCTCTTTGGAAATGCCTGCCTTTTCAGCAATAAGCGATGCAATTTCAAATTTAAAATCCATAAAAATCTCTCCAAATGTTTTGTCTGTATATTATACTATTTAA
The DNA here is from genome assembly GCA_045603265.1 of Clostridia bacterium. GTDB lineage: Bacteria > Bacillota > Clostridia > Christensenellales > QALW01 > UMGS1322. Next base: position 28,535 of record JAZULU010000150.1, on the reverse strand, counting down.
AGTTGAAGCCGTCAAATCAAAAAAGCGTTTTACAGATATATAGGATTCGTATATGCCTTATTACCTGATGAATCACGCAATTCAATATGCAAAAAGGAACCCCTGATAGGGTGGATCATTTCCGCTTTCGTTAAAACAAACGCATTTAAACTAAAACAATGATAATATAAATGTTATCAAGGGCGCAACAAATATGGCAGGAAGGAAGTTTGCAACTTTGATTTTTGTTACACCAAGCATATTAAGGCCAAGTGCCATAATAATAAGCGACCCCGTTGCGATCAAGTGAAGATTCATAATTGGCGTTAAGAACTCCGCCCCTACAAAGTATGTAGCAAGGGCAATTCCGCCCTGATAGATAAGTACCGCTACTGCCGAGAAAATAACACCGATGCCCATATTTGCGGCAAACACGATTGAGTTTATACCGTCAAGCACAGATTTTGCAATTAAGGTGCTGTGATTATTTTCAAGTGCCGATTCCATTGAACCGGTTATTGCCATTGCGCCAACACAGAATAAAAGTGTGGAATTAACAAATCCTTTGGCAAAATCGCCCTGACCGCTTGAAAACTTTTTTTCAAGTTTTTCACCTAAAGAGTTAAGACGGTCATCAATTTTTAAAAGTTCGCCAACAACAATACCGAAGATCATTGCAATAATTAATATTAAAGGGTTTGCACTTTCCGTTTGGCCATTTATTTCTTCGGTGCGCAATGCCCCCGAAATTCCGATAAACACAACGCACAAACCGATTGCAGTAGTTATTGCCTTTGCGTATTTTTCGGGAATTCCTTTTTTAAACACAAGTCCCAAAAGACTTCCTGCAATTATGGCACCTACGTTTATAAAAACGCCCGTTAATGCTGAAAACATGTTTTTTACTCCTAAAGATTTAAAAGAACGATTGAGATAAGACCTAAACCGTAGCCAACGTACTGAATAGGTGTATATCTTTCCTTTTTAATAAAGAACGACCAAATAAACACAAGAAACATACTTCCGCCTGACATTACGGGGAAGACTATGGATGCAGGAAGTTTTCCGCTTAAAACAAGGGAGAAGAAGTTTGTAATTCCGTTGGCGGCACCGCAAAGAATAGCAAGTAACCAGCCTTTTTTAAGAGTATCCCCCGCTTCAAGTCGCATTTCTTTTTTGGATAAACTTGCTATAAACAGTACAACGCTTACCATCAAAAAAGCAACTATCATAAAAACGTTATTACATTCTGGGCCGTACATTTCCTGTTTTACAACTTGAACTACCGAACTTACGCCGTTACTTAAAAAGCACAACGCTACACATATCACCCATTTTAAAGTAGGTTTTTTATCATCTTTTTCGTTATTTACAAGAAATAATGATACCGTTACAAGAATAAGACCGATAATAAGTGTCAGGGAAAAAGCATCTTTATCCCCATCAATGACGCCCTGCTTTATAACGCCGTAAAGGCTGGGGATTATCAATGAACATGCAGAAACCAAAGATGTTTTTGCAACCGGGCCGTACAGAAGTGCCAATAAGGACGTAACCACCGCTGTACCGTAAGATAACGCAAAAATCGACGAGAAGATAAGATATTTTATATCATAAGTCCAATCAGTATTGGTTACGGCAAAAACAAACATCGCCGTAAAAGCAGTTATAGCAGAAAATAAAAGGGTGTTTTTCGCGCCTTTTTCATTGAATTTCTGCCTGAAAACGTGCTGAATCATAATCGTAAATGCAGAAGCAAACAATGCAATATAATCAAACATAATATTACCTCACAAAATATACAATTATTATACTATATTTTTAAAAATTGACAACATCGTTTTACAATATATCACATTGTGTTTTTTAATAAAATTGCATTTTTAAATATATTCATTGCATTTTTAACTTTGTTATAGTATCATTAAAGTATCGGAGGCGAACATTTATGTATAAAACATCCGTTCCTTTAATGAATCATCTTGTTACGGAAAAAACAAAAAACAAATATCTTGCTCTGTTAAAAGAGTCTAAAGTTCAAAGAGTTTTTCTTATAGTTGACAACGATCTTGAACTTTTAAGAAAAAACCGCATATTTTTTGAAGAAAATCATATTGAAGTTGCCGCATGGATAGGCTCAACCATTGGTCACGGATCGGCATTTCCCGGTCTTGAGGGCGACGGTGAAACGGGACAAACGTTAATTGATCTTAACGGCAACGCTATTTTTGACACCCATTGTCCTTTTGATGAAGATTTTTCTATAAAAACGGGAAAATATATTGGAGAAGTCGCAAAACACAGCGGAATAAAACTTATTTTCCTTGATGACGATTACCGTCTTTCCCAGCACGGTGAAGAATTCTGTTGTGCTTGTCCCCTTCACATGAAAAGAATCTCGGAAATTTTAGGTAAAAATATTTCAAGAGAGCAACTGAAAAAACTGGCTTTTGAAGATAGCCCCAACAAATATAGGCACGCGTGGCTTTCTGTGCAAAAAGAATCTCTTGAAAAACTTGCTCACACCATTCGCGCCGAAGTTGATAAAGTTGATGAAAACGTTACCGTTGCCCTTTGTGCCGCCCACAGTATTTGGGGTGTTGACGGTTCTTCCGCAACGGAAATCGCAAAAATTCTTGCAGGTAAAAATAAGGCTGTGGCAAGGCTTCACCCTGCGCCATATTGGGCAGCGCATTGCTCAATGCCCTTGCCGATAGTTTGCGAAATCTCAAGGATGTTCGCCCATTTTGCAAAAGACGATAACGTTGAAATTCTTGCAGAAGGCGATTCATGGCCCCGTCCCAGATATTCAACTCCTGCATCTTTTGTTGAAATTTTCGATGGTGCAATACGTGCTGACGGCAACTATAACGGCATTTTAAAATATATGTCCGATTATTTTTCTTCCGTTGATTATGAATCGGGATATTTTGAGCATCATATATACAATTTACCCTCCCTTGAGAAAATAAGCGAAATTTTTGAAGACAAAATTTCCGCAGGCGTATATACTCCCGTCGATAAAAAAGTTTTTGAAAAAGCCGATTTCTCCTTTGCAAGCGCTTATAAAAACAACTATCCCCTGCCCTTTGCTTCAAGATTTTTATCAATGCTTTCCATCCCAACTTCTTTTGAAGATAACGGTATTGTAACTGCACTTTTCGGTCAGGAAGCGCAAGATTTTAACTTTTCGGGTAATCTGTTGCTTGACGGCATTTCCGCCTATATTCTTTCAAAGCGCGGTATTGACGTGGGCATTGATTCTATAATTGATTTTACAGAAAAAGATATCTCTATAATAAATTCCGAAAAAGACAAACATCTTACTTGCTTAAACAGACAACATGCACGTTTTTTAACTGCAAAACTTAACAAAAACGTTTCGGTAAAACTTTCAACGGACGATAATGTTCCTTTGGCTTATACTTATGAAAATCAATCAGGTCAAAAATTTGCAGTAACGCTTTTGGATACAACGTATTTATCCAATAATTCCGCATTTTTCCAAGGATATTTCATGCAGAAGTTTTTTATGGATTCAATAGAATGGATCTCCCATAAAAAACTTCCCGTTACAATAAAAAATAGTCCCGATCTCTACGTTATAGCCAAAAAATCAAAAGACGGCAAAAAAATGGCGGCAGCACTTTTTAACTGCCATGCTGACAGTATCTTAAAACCGATTATTACTCTTGATAAAAAATATTCTAAAATTGAGTTTGTAAACTGTTTTGGCAAACTCGAGAATGACGTTATAACATTATCAGCACCAATAAGTGCTTTTAGTTATGTGGCATTTCTTGTTGAAGAGTAAAATGTTAACGGAGCAGAAATTGCTCCGTTATTTATTTTTGGAACATATAACATTATCGATGTAAATTTCTTGATTATTTTTCAAAAAAAATGCTTGACAAAACCTTTTATTTAAAATATAATAGCACCGTTAAATAAAAACATTGCGGAATTGTGTAACGGCAGCACCTACGACTCTGACTCGTATTGTCAAGGTTCGAATCCTTGTTCCGCAGCCAAATGCCTCCATGGTCTAGTGGCCTAGGACACTGCCCTCTCACGGCAGCAACAGGGGTTCGAATCCCCTTGGGGGTGCCACGAAGAAAGACTGCACGAAACGGTGCAGTATTTTTTTATCCAAAAATACTTGTGTATTTAAAAATTTATATAAAAAACACCCCAAGAGGATTTTTAGGATCCTTTGGGGTTTGCTTTTTATAAAAGTCCAGAACGCCGTCCCTATCACATCTAACACCCGTCTCTCGACAGGTGGGTGTGCCGCCTGCACGCTTCTGCCTTCCACAAAAGCATAATTCCGGCGAAGGAATTATGGAGGCTTGGCATTGCCGCAGTGCTTCTCATGACACTTAAGTCAGGCACTCCCTTTTTGCATAATGTGGGTATTATACAATGATAAGTAACGCACGCTCCAGACGAAATATATTATGACACAAAATTCTTTTTTTTACAAGCATTTTAAAGATCGGAATTTGTAAAATGTTTGTTTTGATATATTTATGTTTGAAATTCGTTCTTGAAATGCTTGTTTTTATATGCTAAACTTATCTTAATACCACATTAAGTTTTTTGGAGGAATTTTATGAACAAGCGTTTTGTTTCACTTTTACTTGTTTTTGTGATTTTTCTTATAGCAGTTGCTTGTAACAACAATACTCAAACTTCGCCTGATCCATCGGCAGAAGCACAGCCTACTGTTGATGTTTTGGCTACAACAACGCCCGTCCCCAACAAAATACAACCCGTAACCAACGACGCTATCGACAATGACGTTGTTGAACGCGTTGTAAATATACTTCCTGAGGAGAAGGCAACTTTTGACGGCATTACCAACGTAAAAGATTCAGGTTGGTTTGGCTACGCAAGCGGAAAAATTGAACTTTTCTCTGCCGACGGAACGCAATGTATAAAATATTCAGAAGGTAAAAATGCATGGTCATCGCCTGCAATAAATCTTGCTTCCGTTATTAAAGAGGCAGGCAGATACAACATATCTTTCAGCATTAAATTGGGTGGCGAAGATATTGACACCATTTCAGGCGCCCCATTTGAAATGATTATTCGTGGTAATGGCTCGGAGGACGCAAACTCCTTTATTGTAAAAAGTCCCAGCAATGATAACTACCGCTACCCCGTTTCTGCCACCATTGACGGAGATATTGAAGATTGGATGACCGTCGAATTTTCCCTTGAAGTACAACCTGAGGATATTGACGGCGAATCTCACGGTTGGCATTTGTGTATGCACATGATAAACGAAGCAGTTACAGAAATTTATATTGATAACGTTGTTATCGGCAAAGTAATAAGAGAATCTGCCCCCGAAACACAGAAACTTATTACCGAAACCGAAACGTGGATCGCCAACGAAATGACTTTTATTGCACAGACAGATATTAAAGATCCCGTTGCAAGCGCGAAATTTGACGTTATATTTAAAAAAGACAAAAGCGAAATGATCGTCCCCGGCTTCTGGGACGGTGAAAATATCTGGCATGTTCGTTTTGCACTTCCCGCAGAAGGTACTTGGTCTTTCACAACAGTATTTTCAGATACTGCCGATTCAGGACTTCATAATATTTCCGGCACTATCAACGTTACAAAATATTCAGGTGATCTTGCAATTTACAAACACGGTTTTATAAAAGTTGATCCCAACAAAAAATATTTTGTTTATAATGACGGCACACCCTTCTTCTACTTAGGCGATACACATTGGAATTTTTTGACGGAAGAATATGATAAAGCAGGCAGTAACGCAGGCGATATAGACACAACTTCTCACTTTAAATATATTGTGAACAAGCGTGTTTCCCAGGGATACACCGTTTATCAGAGTGAGCCTATCGGTGCAGGCTTCGATCTTACCAACGGTATAACACAAGCAGATATCAGCGGTTTCAGAAATGCCGATAAATACTTTAAATATATTGCCGATATGGGCTTAGTTCACGCAAATGCACAGTTCTTCTTTGCTTCAACCATGAACGAAACCATTATGCAAATGGAAAACTACAATGATTATCTTGATATACTTTCACGCTATTGGGTTGCTCGTTTCTCAGCCTATCCCGTAATGTGGACTTTGGCTCAGGAAGTTGATAACGACTATTATTACAACGAAAACACAAAAGCAAACACTACCATGAACAGCCAAGTCAATCCATGGAAGCACGTTTGTGAGTGTATTTATAAATACGATCCACACAAAAGTCCCATTTCCGCACACCAGGAAGGTGCAAGTACAGTAATTAATTACACTACGCCTTCAAACTCCGCTTTCCGTAACGTTACAGGTCATTCATGGTGGGCAAACCAGTGGAAGCCAAAGCTTAATCAGCCTCTTGATTTTTCAGGTGCAAGAGATTACTGGGCAAGCGGACAAGGTAAACCTGCCGTTGTTTATGAAGGCAGATATGATAACCTTTGGACTAAAGAGTACGGTGCCCGCGCTCAAGGCTGGCTTGCTTTCTTAAACGGCATGTACGGTCACGGCTACGGTGCAGTTGACATTTGGCTTTACAAGAGTTCTTACGATATCGAAAATGATACTGTCCGCGACGGCATCACAATAACTACAGAAGAAAAAGCAATGCCTTGGAGTGAATCCATTGAACTTCCGTCCGGCTATCAAATGGGATATATGAAAGAATTCCTTGAACAGTTTGAGTGGTGGAATCTCATTCCCGTATTTGATGATAAAAACGTTTTTGAAAGTGAAACAGGCACCTATTCCTTTGCAAAGGTCGAAAACGATCTTTATATCGGATATCTTTATGACGACATTTCTAAAGAAGGCACCGTTCTGACGGGCACCTTAAAAGGTCTTGATGAAAATGCCGACTACACCTATTATTGGTACAATCCCAGAACAAACGTTTCAGGCTCAAAAACAAAAATTGAAAAAGGCAGTCAGTTTGTGATCGGTGAAAAACCATCAGCCGAAGATTGGGTAATAGTGGTTGAAAAGGTGAAATAACATGAAATTATTTGCTGAAACGTGGCGCAAATGTCAAATAGTTCTTTCTGCATCAAAAGAATATGAAAATCCCATTCATGACGTTATTCTTGATATGGAGATAACCAACGGCAACAAAACTCTTTTAGTTCCCGGATTTTGGAACGGAAAAAAAGAATGGGTTTTGCGCTTTGCTCTTCCCCAAGCAGGCACATGGGAATATAAAACTCTTTGCAAAGAAGATAGTTTTTTAGATAACGTTACGGGAACTGTTGAGTGTAAAAAATATTCAGGCGATCTTGAAATATTTAAGCACGGATTTGTAACAACGCATCCCGACAAACAGTATTTTGTTTATGCTGACGGTACTCCATTCTTCTATTTAGGCGACACCCATTGGAATTTTATGGCAGAAGAATTTGATTCCCCCGGTGATCACGCCTGCGATATAGAATGTGACTCCCACTTTAAATACATAGTTGATAAGCGTGTTGAGCAAGGATATACGGTCTATCAGACCGAGCCCAACGAAACGGGCTATAACATGATGGACGGCATTGACGAAAAAGACATTATCGCTTTAAAACGTGCCGATCAATATTATGAATATATTGCAGATCAAGGTTTAGTTCACGCCAACGCACAGTTTTTCTTTCCGCGAGAAATGATAACGCTTATGAACACTAACCCCGATTACAAAACGTTGCTTCATGATCTTTCCCGTTATTGGGTTGCACGTTTTTCAGCATTTCCCTGCCTCTGGACGTTAGGTCAGGAAATCGATAATGATTTTTACTATTTTGAATGTTTAAAAACCAATCAGACCATGACGGCAGAAAACAACCCCTATAAAGACGTTTGCAAATGGATGTATAAATACGATCCATTAAAGCAGCCTATTTCGGGGCATCAGGAAGGCTCTTACTTTATCGGCAAATTTACTACTGCAGTAAACTCCGCATTTCGTGATGTTGAAGGTCACACCTGGTGGGCAAATCAATGGAAACCCGTTTTAAATGCCCCTCTTGATTTTACAGGTGCTATGGACTATTGGTTCAACGGTCAAAACAAACCCTCCATCGTATATGAAGCACGTTACGAACTTTTATGGACCAATTCAGTTGGTGCAAGAATCCAAGGCTGGCTTGCTTTTTTAAACGGAATGTACGGTCACGGCTACGGCGCAGTTGATATTTGGCTTTATAAGAGTTCTTACGATATAAAAAATCCAACAGTCCGCGACGGTCTTACAATGACGGTTGAAGAGAAACTTCTTCCCTGGGGCAAAACCATTGATCTTCCCGGCGGAATTGAAATGGGTTATCTTAAACAGTTCTTTGAAACATTTGAGTGGTGGCGTTTAGAGCCTTGTTTTGATCTAAATGAACATTTTAAAGCAGATCACGGTTATTATTCCTGCGCGCACATTGGTGATGAACTGTACATCGCATATTTTTATGATAAGATCGACGACGTAACAACCGATATAACGGGAACAGTTAAAAATATGGATAAAAACGCTTCCTATACTTATCAGTGGTACGATCCGAGAAAAAATATCTATCTTGAAGAAATGCCTGCAACAGTAGTGAACGGCTCATTTACACTTCCTAAACGTCCTACAAAAGAAGATTGGGTTATAATTGTTAAAAAGGCTTGAAAAAGCCTTTTTTTGTTGCAACAAACTCCACTTTATGGTATTATCAAAAAAGAGGTGAGTTTATGATACGCAAAGCAACTTATAATGATTTAGATAAAATAGAAGAAGTTTTTAATTTTGCCCGCAGTTTTATGCGCAAGACGGGCAATATGCACCAATGGGACGGTGGCTATCCCCAAAGAGAAGTTTTAATTGATGATATAAAAAAAGACCGTCTTTACGTTTTTGACGAAAACGGCATTGAGGGCGTATTTGTTTTCTTTTTAGGCGATGATCCAACATACTCTTATATTGAAGGAAGTTGGCTTTCTTCCGAGCCTTACGGTGTTTTTCACCGCGTTGCTAACGGTGGAAAATTAAAGGGCATGGTTGCGAAAATGATAGAGTTTGCTTCCCCCTATACATCCCATCTTCGTATTGACACACATGAAGATAATTCCGTTATGCAACACGTTTTAGATAAAAACGGCTTCAAAAAATGCGGAATCATCTATCTTGAAAACGGCGATCCCCGTATCGCATATGAGAAGGTCGAAGACTTCGCCTTCTCCCTTCAAAAAACATAACGGGCGAACCAAATAGTTCGCCCTTATATATTTTTTATGCAGATTATAAGTTGTCAGTGCTCTGAAGGCAGGAAAAATCCTGCCTCAGTTTATTTTTATACTCTTTTTTCCTTTTTTGCTATACCCCTGTGCAATGGTGGGAAAAGAATTTTCCGTATCGCAGGTAGGCTGAATGTTATAGGTGCCGTACTTGTTCACCATTTCAGCACAGTCCATTGGCTGATCGCAAACGTTACTTTTATCAAACTTTTCGCCCAATCTGTTCTTTTTCAAAAAAATCACCTCAAGAACAGTTTGTGCAGAAAAAGAAATTATATTCTCTCAATCAATCCCAAAGTAACCTTTGTTGAATTTTCAGATGCCATTTTTAAAAACGTAGGATAATCCATATGTGATGAATTATCGGCACTGTCGGAAATCGCCCTTAACACAAGGAATTTTACGTTATTTACATAAGAAACGTGACCGATAGATGCACCCTCCATTTCGCAGGCGATGGCAGAAAATTCAGAAACTATAAAATCTTTTTGAGATTTATTTGCAATAAACTGATCGCCGGACGCAATAACGCCTTTTTTACAGTTAATATTCTGTTCTTTAATAACTTTTTCCGCAAGATCTGATAAATATTCATCGGCAGGAATATTTATTATATTTATTCCCGACAAAAGTCCCTTAGGATCACCGATGGGCGAAGTATCCATATCATGTTGGCAAACACTCTCAGAAATAGCAACGTCACCTATTGAAAGTTCTGCGGTAAGTGTGCCTGCAACACCCGTATTTATAATAAATTCAGGGTTATATTTTAAAATCATCGCTTCTGCGCAGATAGATGCAAAAACCTTGCCGATACCGCACTTTGCAACAACAACATCCTTATCAAATATTTTGCCCGAAACAAATTCTATTCCGCTGAAAACTTCGGTTTTCTTGTTTTCTATCTTGGCTTTGAGATTTTCAACCTCAACGTCCATTGCGCCGATTATGCCGATCATTTTTATTCTCCTTTGTAGTTAAAATCATTCCAATTTTCTAAATTTTTAAGATATGCTCTGCACTCTTTTTTTGCGCTTTCAAGATCAAGTTCCCTATAATTTCCGCACTCTTTTCTTGATGCGCCGAAAACTTCGCCCTGATGGTCAATAATCTGTTTTAACGTTTCCCTGGTAAGCTCCAAAACTTCTTCATTGGTCATATTTCTTACCAAAAGATAAAATCCCGTTCTGCAACCCATAGGCCCGAAATAGATTATATTTTCGCCTTTATTTGAAAAACGGACGTAAGTTGCAAACATATGCTCCAAGGTGTGCATGGTAACACTATCCATATAATCACCGCAGTTTGGCTTGCGCGTTCTTAGATCGTAGGTGATAACGTCACCGTCAATACGGGATACATACATACCCGGAATTATAAAATCATGGTCGACTTGAAAACTTTTTATCTGTTTTTTCATAAAATTTCCTCTGTTTATGTTATTTATTTTGTCAAAATTACTTGCAAAATAGAAAAATGATGTTATAATATTATCGATGAATATAGGGCGGAGGTGAAAATAATGGCCTATAAGATTAATGATGATTGCATTTCATGCGGTGCTTGCGCAGGTGCTTGCCCCGTAAACGCTATTGCTGAAGGTGACGGTAAGTACGTTATCGATGCTGATACTTGCATCGAATGTGGTGCTTGTGCTGATGCATGCCCCGTTTCTGCACCTGAGCAGGAATAATTAGCATAGCTTAAATGCGCGGAGAGAAGTTACTTCTCTCTTTTTTTATTTTAGCATAAAACAGTAGTTTTTACAACATAAAAAAGTTTTTAACTTTAGAAAGAGAGTTTAATATGACCGAGTACGAAAAAATGCACAACGGTATGATTTATGATTGCCTTACCGAAGAATTAGGCACGATACAAAAAGATAGTCACCGTCTTTGTGAGCAATATAATAAGTTAGGCGTTGATAATACTGAAAAGGATAGCATGTACCTAAAAGCAAAAAGAAACTAATATAAATACCGATATAAAAACCGTTAAATCAATCTGCTGTTTTTAAGAATGATTTAACGGTTTTTTTAATTTTATTAATGTATATAACCCTCTTAATACTTAATGATCTCCGCTTTATAATTTTCAGGAATATCACAAACTACTTTAAAATCTTTAGGTAGTGCCAACGAAAAAGTCTTATTCTTAATTTTTGCGGCAATAAAGCCTTTATCAGTGGGCACAACACCCGTCACTTCTTCTAAATCACAAGGTCTTGGAGCGAAAAGAATTTTTCCATTTTCAAAACGGATACCCAGAATATATGCGCTTAAAAGATATGTGCACCCTGCCGACCATCCGTGGCAAACTGAATGTTCCCACTTATCAGTAGCATTATTGGAATTAAATTCCCAAAATGTGGTTGCTCCTTTTTTCAACATTGCACCCCAGGTGTTACGAATAAGAGTTAAGCCTTCAAGAGGCTTTTCCGCCTTAAACCGTGCTTCCGCCTCAAAGGCACACATTGCTGGTGAAATCGTGGTGTTTCCGCCACGAAGAGTTCCGTTTGTAAAAAGTTTGTCCGCCATTTGTGAACCATATTCCGACCACAGTTTCTCTTTTAACGTTCTTAAAACTTTCTCGCCTCTTTTTTTATCAGCAACACCGAAAAGTACAGCCAGAACGTTAGAATCTTGGCAAACCGCATCATCCAATCCGTCAATATAGGCTTCCTTTTCTTCACTAAAAAGTCGTGTGTTCACTGCATCTTTTACTTTTTCTGCAAGTTCGCCCCATTCTTTTGCGCGCTTATCATTCATTTCTTTTGCAAGTTCGCTCATACAGAGAAAACTCTTATATAAAAGACAGTTCAAAAAAACGTTTTCGCCTAATCGATGAATGGAGCACGCCCAGTCAACCTGAATCAAAGTTGAACTGAAGGTTGAATGAAAAGCAGGTGTCTGAAACAACAAGTTATTATTATTCATTCGTTCTGTAAGCCATAAAATATTGGTTACGATCTCATCATAATGCTCTTCCAGAAAGCTTTTTTCGCCATATTTACAAAAATATTCATAAACTGAAATTATGCGCCAGGCAAGATAATCCCACTGCCATACCGTGCGATTGAAGCTATCCACCGTTGAAATGCCTGCTGCTTTTTCTTCGTGTCTTAAACTTAAAGAGGTGTTAAGCATTCTGCAATCTCCGAAAACGTAATTATCAATAGAAGCGTCTATTACACCATCCCCTGCAAAGAAAAGCATTTCACATCTTGGACAACTTTCATATTCCTGCTGCTTAATAAGATGGAAAGTATACTTACCCGTTTCCCATATCTGATTAAGCAAGCTATCCGAGCAATTAAACCAACCTTTTCTATTTTGTGGAAACATACAAGGCCGAACTTTTATTGAATTTATTTTTAATTGCCCGTTAAAAGTGAGTTTAAGATATCTGAATGCTCTGCGGCGATAGTTTCTATAAAATCCGCCTGAAACTGTATCCTTTGTTCTGAGCCTTTCAACAGTATATGCCCAATCGCCCGAAAGATCAAAATCCGTTAACTGCTCAGTAAGATCAAAAAGGCTATCAACCTCAACGTTTAATCTACTGTTAAAATTAATTTCAACGTACCCTACCACAGTTTTTCCAAAATCAAGGATAATATAATTTTCATTGGCGGTTGAAGAAATTACTTCGCCGCTAACGGACATATCCGTTTCAACTATTTTTTCATAATCTATAAGACCGTCGCACTTATTCTGTATATAATTTTCATATTCTTTCCCCGCAACCTTTAATACTTCATCGGGGATTTTTACATCCTTTTTTTCAGGCCAGCAAAGCGCATTTTTCCACGTTAAATTATATTCCTTTTCCGTTATCTGCATAGTTTCAGAAACGGATTCGCCCCAGGTTTTATCTGTAACAACTCTTAAATTTGTTCCATCGGAAAAAGAAACTTCTAATTCCAACGCTGCCTGATTCATCCAATATCCACGCATCTTTCTTGTGTTAAGACCGAATCCCTGAAAATAATGGCCGCCAAGAAGAATTTTAATATTGTTTTCACCTTTTTTGATAAATGAATAAACCTGATGGCAGTTAACTCTTTCAGGAGTCCTTCCCGTTGAGCTTATTATGAACTGATCATTTATAAAAACGGCACAAACGGAATCTGATTCAAACCGAATCACCGCATTTTTAACGTCCTTTTCAACAAAAAAGTTTTTGGAATATTCTATCCATTCATCTTTTCTATCGTTTATTGTTGTTATCCAGTTTATGTTTGTATTTTTAGTCATTTGTCTGCTCCTAAAAAATTTTCATTAGTGTTAAAATAGCATAAAAAAGGAACTTTTGCAATATTCACTTATAAAAAAAGAGGTATTATTCCATAACAAAACAGATTTTTTGCATACGCAAGTGTCAAAACCTATCGGACTTTTTTATATAGTATAAGCACAAAGAGAAATTTATTAAAAATGCCAAAAGATCCTGGATGCAGTTGCCTAAAACGAAGCCGTAGATGCCGAAGCGCCACACGAGAATATATGTAAGAAGAAGTCCGAAAGAGCCGTCAATAACGCTTGTTACCATAAGCGTTTTTTGTTTGCCAAGTCCGTTTAGCATGGTTCTTGAAACCTGAGAAAGACCTAAAAATATAACTGACGGTATGAGCATTACCATAAATCTGCCTGCCATGGGATTTTTAAAGAAATTTATGGAAAACCACGGTGCAAACAAGAAAAGAAGCACCGAAAACGTTCCCGTAACGATTAAGGAAATAACGAAAGTCTGCAAAAATTTGCGACGGATGATTTTGGGATTATCAAGATTTTTGGCAACTTCGGGCAAGGTTACAACGCACAGAGCACCTATTACGGTCATTGGTGCAAAGACCACGGGATATGCCATAGAAGTTAATATACCATATTGAGATAGCGCCGCCTCTTTAGTTAAACCGTATGCCATAAGTCCAATAGGCAATATAGTTGTTGTACCCAAGTGTAAAATTGACGTTCCGAGCCTTGCAAAGGTTGGCGGAAGTGCATTTTCAAGGATCTCTTTTGAAAAACCTTTTAATTTTAAATCAACGCCTTTAACGGCAAGCATGTGCATAACAAAGGACAAAACTCCCCCAAAGCTTACCGCCAATACGGGAAGCATAGCCTGTATCTGATCACTTGAGTTTTTAAAAATTTTTATAAGGAAAAACGCAAAAACTATTTTGCCAAGTTGTTCTATTATCTCAAAAACGGCAGAAAAATAGGATTTTTCTTTGGCGTGCAGAAATCCGCAAGGCAGTGCTGCCAATGCACCTAAAGTTACCGCGGGGATAAGTGCAAGAATAACGTTTCCTGCGTTTTTATCGTGAAGAAAAATTCCTGCAATAATATCTTTTCCCGCAAAAAGCAAAAGGGCAGAAATTATCAAAGGATAAAAGGCTATCTTCATTGCAGAAGCAAGTACGTTTTTTTCTTTTCCCGATTTTAGATATTTGGCGGAAAGTCGGCTTGTTGCGTTGGGAAGTCCTGATGCAACTGGCGTAATAAAAACAGAATAGACGCTCATTGCAAGTTGATAGATGCCCAACGCAACGGGAGAAATTTCCTTTGCCAGCCACACTTTATAGACCATTCCGATAAAGCGTACCATAATATTGCTTAAAGAAAGCATGCCCATATTAAAAAACAATCTCTTTTTCACATTCATCACCTTAGAAAGAATATGAAAAAGAGAGTTTTTTTAGTACAAGGTCGTTTCCTTATATTCAGTTGGAGTTTTGCCCGTTACCGTTTTAAACATTCTGCAGAAATAGTGAAAATCAAGGATTCCGCAGTGTTGTGCCACCGTCTGCACTTGAAGATTTGTAGTTCTTAAAAGATTCTGGGCATATTTTATTCGACGGTTATTTACAAATTGCGTTAAAGACATTCCCGTTTCTTTCTTAAAAAGTGCCGAAAAATATCCCGAACTTACGTTTGCAAGTTTTGCCATTTCCTTTAAACTCAGATCGCTTGTAAGGTCTGCCTCAATTTTAATTATGGCTCTTTGAATTATGGGCGAATAGTTTTTTACCGAATGTTGTTTTACAAGATTACAGTAAGTTTCAAGAATTTCAAGCATAAATTCGGGTATCATATTAAGCGCATGTATATTTTCAATACGCTTGGCAAACCCAGAGGAAACACTGTCAAGATAAATAGGATGAACACCGCCGTTTTCCGCGGCTTTTCTGAAAAGAGTGTTCATAACGATACAGTAGTTTTTCATGTTTCTTAAAGGATCGGAAATACGCTTTTCAAAGGCAGGAGATGAAAAATTTGCAAGCATAAGTTTTGCCTTATGAAAATTCCCCTGACTGACAAGCAGTATAAGTTCATTTTCATAACTGTAACGTTTTTCCATAATACTTATAATATTTTCATCATTGTGTTCAGGCTTAAGATCATCGGATATCATTGCCGTTGAGTTGTTTCTGTTAAGTTCAACGCACTCAAACTTTCCAAAAATATGTTCCGCAAGAGAATATACCGCTGCAAGAAGAAAATTTTCATCTGTCACAACGGGAACGGAAGAATAAAAGAAGCCTAATTCTTTTTCAAGTTCCGCCGAAAGTCCTATTTTTTCAGCCGTTTCCATAATTTGTTGTTCGGTTATATCTTCATCTAAATACGGTCCGATAACGTAAACATTGTTTTCTTCAAGTTTCATGATGATATACTGAAGTTGAAAATCATCTCTGCCACGGTATACCACATTGCTTTTAACGTCAGGAAAGAAATCGTTAAAAGTTTTGCCCCTTATCTTTTTATCCATTATTTGCGAATATACCGTGCCGATCTTATCATAAATAAGTTCGCCCGTTTCTATCACCTTGTTTTCAACGTGATATTTATCAAGAATTTTTCTTAAAAAATCCAGTTCTCTTTGGTATACCATAAAAATTATCTCCACGTTTACATAATTTTAAAAAAATAATCATCAGTTTATGATATTATAACCTATTTTTTGTGATTTTTCAAGCATACTGTTTAATAAATAGTTAAAAATAATGCTACAAAACATTAAAATCATGCTAACAGTCAGTTTATATAATGTTTTATAATGATAACAGTGGTAAAATATTATGAAATGAGGGTTTTTTATGGAAAATCGCAAACCACGCCCCTTTGGTATAAGGGACAGTATTGCCTATGCATTAGGTGATTTCGGATGTAACATGAGTTTTGCCCTTAAAGGCACTCTGACCATTTTCTGGTCACAGTTCATGGGCCTTGGTGACTCACTTTATGCACTTTTATTGATCTTTGTTCAGATCTGGGATGCTATCAACGATCCCCTTATCGGCTCATTGATCGATGCCGACACAAGAAAATATAAGCGCAACAAATTCCTTGCTTACATTTTTGCAGGTTCGATCGGTCTTTTAGTTGCAGGTGCATTATGCTTTATCCCCGTACCTAACGCACCTCACGCAATAAGAGTTATCCTCTTCCTTGCAGGCTACGTTATCTGGGATGCTTTCTACACCGTTGCAAACGTTCCTTACGGCTCACTTCTTTCACTTATCTCTGACGACGTTAAGGACCGTGCATCTCTTTCAGCATGGCGTTCAGTTGGCTCAATGCTTGGTAACATGGTTCCCATGGTTATCCTTCCCTTCCTTATCTGGAAGAACAGAGTTGACGAAAACGGCGTTGAAGTTTTAGATGAAGCAGGCGAAGTTATTAAGGACCTTCAGGGATATAACGTTTTCTGGGCAGCACTTATAATGGGTGTTATCGGATTTATCTCATTCCAGATTATGATCCGCAATACCGAGATCCGTGTTTCAACAGGCGTTAAGATCAACGAAGATCAGCCCAAGTTCAACGTATTTAGAGCTTTCGGCAACTTTATGAAAAACCGCCCCGCAGTTGGCGCAACACTTGCCGCTATGGGTATGTTTATCGGTATGCAGGGCGCCGCAACCGCAGTTACAGTTCTTTTCCAGACATATTTCAAAAATCCCGAAATGTCAGGTATCGTTCAGTTATTCTCAATGATTCCTATTCTTTGCTTTACTCCCCTTGCCCGTAAGGCTGTTGAGAAGTTCGGCAAAAAAGAACTTTGCGTTGTTGGCTCACTTTTATCCGTTGTTGCAGGTATCGGTCTTGTAGTTCTTCCCATTACTCCCGATGCAACCGGTCTTATAATCTACATTGTTTGCCAACTTGTTTACAACCTCGGTCTTGGTATCTATTCAACAGTTTCATGGGCTCTTATGGGCGATGCTATTGACTATAACGAATGGAAAACAGGCAACCGTGAAGAAGGCGTTGTATATTCACTTCACTCATTCTTCCGTAAACTTGCTCAGGGTGCAGGTCCCTCACTTGTACTTGTTATCATGGTAGCATTAGGTTACGTTGGTGCAAACGGCGGTGCACAGACTCAGGAAGTTGCACTTAACATGCGTTATCTTGTTGCAGTTCTTTTCCTTGTAAGCGCTATTTTGGAGTTTATCGGTCTTGCAGTTATCTATAACCTTGACAAGAAGACTCTTGCGCAGATGAACAAAGAATTAGGCAGAGGTGCTGAAGAAACCGCAGAGTAATAATTAAAAGTCCGTCCTTTCGGCGGACTTTTTAATGAAATTTCAAAAAAACAACATATAAAATAAAAAAACTGTTATATAATATTCTCAAAAGACAGGAGGAAACGCAATGAGAAAAATTATTAGTTTAAACAGAAAATGGGCTTTTTCAAAGGCTTGTGAAACAGTTCCTACAGAAGTTTCAAACAAATGGGATTTTGTAAATCTTCCCCATTCCTGGAACGCCATTGACGGTCAGGACGGCGATAACGATTTTTATCGCGGTGCCTGCTACTATGTAAAAGCATTAAATAAAACCGACTTCCCCGAAAGCGACCGCTATTATCTTGAGATCCGCGGTGCAAACTCATCGGCAGATGTTTATCTTAACGGCGAACATCTTTGCCACCATGACGGCGGATATTCTACCTGGCGCGTTGATCTTACCGAAAAGTTAAATGCCATGAACGTTCTTGCAATTAAGGTTGATAACTCACCTAACGAAACAGTTTACCCCCAGATGGCAGACTTTACTTTCTACGGCGGTTTATACCGTAACGTAAACCTTATCTGCGTTAAGGAATCACACTTTGATCTTGACTATTACGGAACTCCCGGTGTAAAGATCACACCTCAAATCAACGGTTCAACCGCTGACGTTGAAATCGAAACTTACGTTACAAACTTTAAAGAAGGTCAGCAGTTAAACTACGTCATCGAAGATAAGGAAGGCAACGTAGTATCAGAACTTCTTACCTCCGATACAAAGGTAAACATTGCTATCCCCAACGTTATTCTTTGGCACGGCAGAAAGAATCCTTACCTTTACACCTTAAAGGTTGAACTTAAAGAAAACGGCGAAGTTTTAGATAATATTTCATCACGCTTCGGTTGCCGTAGTTTTAAAATCGATCCTGAAAACGGCTTTATCTTAAACGGTGAAGAATATCCCTTACGCGGTGTATCCCGCCATCAGGACCGCTGGGGCAAAGGTAACGCACTTTCCCCCGAAGATCACAAGGAAGATATTGAACTTATCTATGAAGTAGGTGCAACGACCATCCGTCTTGCCCACTATCAGCACGATCAGTATTTTTATGATCTTTGCGATGAGTACGGTCTTGTTATCTGGGCAGAGATCCCCTACATTTCAAAGCATATGCCCACCGGTCGCGAAAACACCATTTCACAGATGAAAGAACTTATTACCCAGAACTATAACCACCCGTCAATCGTTGTTTGGGGTCTTTCAAACGAGATCGGTATCGGCGGAAGTGATGACGATCTTTTGGAAAACCACCGCATTTTGAACGATATGTGCCACGAAATGGATAAAACACGTCTTACCACCGTTGCGGCAGTTTCAATGTGCAAAATGGATGATCCTTATCTTCAGATTCCCGACGTTGTATCATACAACCACTACTTCGGTTGGTACGGCGGTGAAACGGATATGAACGGTCCCTGGTTTGATAAATTCCACAAAACGCATCCCAACATTCCTATCGGTTGTTCCGAATATGGTTGTGAAGCACTTAACTGGCACACATCTACCCCCTTGCAGGGCGACTACACCGAAGAATATCAGGCATACTACCATGAAGAACTTATCAAACAGTTCTTTACCCGCAAATATATGTGGGCAACCCATGTATGGAATATGTTTGACTTTGGTGCAGATGCTCGTAACGAAGGCGGCGAAAACGGACAGAATCACAAGGGTCTTGTTACCATTGACAGAAAGTATAAGAAAGATGCTTTCTACGCCTATAAAGCATGGCTTTCCGATGATCCTTTCGTTCACATCTGCGGAAAACGCTACATTGACCGTGTTGAGGACGTTACAAAGGTTACAGTATATTCAAACCTTCCCGAAGTTGAACTTTTTGCAAACGGCGTATCATTGGGCAAAAAATCAAGTGCAGAACACTTCTTCTATTTTGAAGTTCCCAACCAAGGTGTAACAAAATTAGAAGCAGTTGCAGGCGAATATAAAGATTACAGCCTTATCAATAAAGTTGATTCTTTCAATGAAGATTACCGTCTTAAAGAAAAGGGCGCAATCCTTAACTGGTTTGATATTGATGCACCTGAAGGATACCTTTCATTAAACGATAAGATGAGTGACGTAATCGGAACTATCCAGGGCAAAATGATCTTTATGGGTCTTGTAGGCAAACTTATGGGTGGCGGTAAAGGCGATAAAGGTGACGGCAAGATCAAGGCTGCAGGCTTTGAAGTAGGCCCTGAAATGATGAGCATGATGGGCGGATTTACCGTACTTCGTCTGTTTACACTTATGGGTGGCATGATGGACGTTAAGTTCACAAAAGAAGAACTTTTAGATCTTAACGCAAAACTTAACAAGATCAAGAAACCCAAGAAAAAGTAAAAAAATCTTTAAAAAGACTGCTATATGCAGTCTTTTTTTGCATAAAAAGGTTGCGCGTGCGCATTTAATGTTGTATAATAATATAACTAAATTAAATTGGAGTATTATATGTTAGTTTACAACACACTTACAAACAAAAAAGAAGAATTAAAAACTATTCACGAAGGCGAAGTAAGAATGTACTCTTGCGGTCCTACCGTATATAACTTTGCCCATATCGGTAACTTGCGCACCTATGTGTTCATGGATCTTTTAAGAAGAGCCTTAAAATTAAACGGCTACAAACTCCTTGGTGTTATGAATATTACCGACGTTGGCCATCTTACTTCCGATGCCGATGAAGGCGAAGATAAAATGGAGAAGGCGGCAAAACAGCAGAAAAAATCTCCCCTTGAGATTGCCGCATACTACACCTCCGTTTTTAAGGACGACGTACAGCAGTTAAATATCTCTTTACCCGAAATCGTTCCCAAGGCAACTGAGCATATTGAGGAAATGATCGAGTTCGTAAAAGGTCTTGAAGAAAAAGGCTTTGCTTACGAAACTGATGACGGCATCTATTTTGACATTGTAAAATACGGCAAATACGGTGTGCTTTCAAAACTTGATCTTGACGAGCAGTTGGCAGGCGCACGCGTTGAAGTAAACGATCAGAAAAGGCATCCTGCTGACTTTGCCGTTTGGAAGAAAGCACCTAAAGAGCATCTTCAGCAATGGGAAAGCCCCTGGGGTATGGGATATCCCGGCTGGCATATTGAATGTTCGGCAATGGGCAGAAAATATTTGGGCGATACCTTTGATATTCACACCGGCGGTGTTGATCATATTCCTGTTCACCATGAAAACGAAATTGCACAGTCCAATGCGCTTTTAGGTCACCCTGCAGTAAACTATTGGATGCACGGTGAGTTCATGATGGTTGATAATGGCAAGATGAGCAAAAGTTTAGGCAACACCTACACCGTTTCCGATCTTAAGGAAAGAGGCATCATGCCCTTGACTTTCAGATACTTCTGCTTAAACGCACATTACAGAAACAAGATCAACTTTACCTGGGATGCGATCAAAGCATCACAAAAAGCATATATCCGTCTTTTAGAAGCAGTTTCTGCCAATAAGGATGCTGCAAGTGATGAAACTCTTGTCCCCCTTTGTGAGGAAGCATATGCCGCTTTCTGCGAAGCCGTAAACGATGATCTTAACGTACCTAAGGCATTGGGTCTTTTGTGGAACCTTCTCCGTTCAGGCAAGCAGGGCAAGGAAATTTACGAAACTGCCCTTAAAATGGATGCTGTTTTAGGTCTTGATCTTGAAAATGGTTACGTTCCCATGGAGGAAAAGAACGATATTCCCCAGGAACTTTTAGATAAGTTAGCAGAACGCACTCAGGCAAGAAAAGAAAAGAACTGGGCACTTTCAGATAAACTCCGCGATGAGATCAATGCCGCAGGCTACGATATCAAGGATTCTCCCGAAGGCTCAACTCTTGTAAAAAGATAATGGTTGTTGAGGGTGGAAACGACATTCAGTTATCATTATAACAATTTTTGTCTTAAAATAATATAAATTTGTCTTGAAAAGGGCAATATTTAGTACTATACTATTCCCGATAAAAGGATTAAGCGAGGGATCTTTATGAAAAAAATAGCAGTTATAGGTTACGGCGGTCAGGGCGCATGGCATTGCACCCAAATTCTTAAAAGTGACGTTTGCACTCTTACGGGTACTTACGATATCCGTGAAATTCGCCGTGAAGCCGCAAAAAATAACGGCATAAAAGTATATGAATCAAACGAAGCGATTTTTGCCGATCCTGAGGTTGACGTTGTTGTTGTTGCAACACCTAATGATCTTCACAAAAACCTTGTGGTTGAAGCAATGAAGGCAGGCAAAAACGTTATCTGCGAAAAGCCCGTTGAAATGAGCGTTGAAGCACTTGACGAAATGATCGATGCTTCAAAGAAATACAATAAATTTTTTACCGTTCACCAGAACAGACGTTGGGACGTTGACTTTTTAGCGATGAAACAGATCGTTAATAGCGGCGAGATCGGCAAACCCCTTTGTATTGAATCACGCATCCACGGCTCACGCGGAATCCCCAGCGATTGGCGTTGTGAAAAAGAGCACGGCGGCGGCATGATCCTTGACTGGGGCGTGCATCTTATCGACCAGATGCTTCAACTTTTCAAGCAGAAAGTCGTTCGTGTTTACTGCACTTGCTCACATTACACCAACAAAGAAGTTGATGACGGCTTTAAGTTAAATCTTGTTTTTGAAGACGGTGCAACTGCTTTAGTTGAGGTTGGCACATATAACTTCCTTCCCATGCCCCGTTTCTACATGCAGGCTGAAAACGGAAGCGCAAAAATCGAAGACTGGCAGCACAAGTGCCACGTTGCAAAATTAAAGGCATGGCAGGAAAAAGACGTTACACCTGTTCAGAATGCCGCAGGTATTACAAAGACCATGGCACCAAGAGATGAAATTACTCTTGATGAATATGATATTGAGATTCCTAAAAGTGACGTTCATAATTTCTACCGCAACGTTTGCGCTGTTCTTGATAATAAGGAAGAAAGTTTAATTAAACTTCCCGAAGTACGCAGGGTTCTTTGCGTAATGGAAGCCGCTTTCGCTTCTGATGAGAAGGGACAAGCAATAAATACAGAAATTTAAAAAAACCATTTGACACAAGATTATTTTGTATGTATAATACTTATGCTTAATATTTCGGAAAAGAAAATGAGGTGATACTGAAATGAAACAGGGTATACATCCGGATTACAAAAAGGTAACAGTAAAGTGCGCTTGTGGCGAAACATTCGAAACAGGCTCAGTTAAAGATTCTCTTTCAGTAGAAATTTGCTCAAAGTGCCATCCTTTCTACACAGGTAAGCAGAAGCTCGTTGACTCTGCAGGCCGTGTTGACAAGTTTAAGAAGAGATACGGACTTTAATCGTTACAACAAAAAACACCGCAAATTTGCGGTGTTTTTTCTTTTTATTTTTTCAAACCTTTTGCAAGAGCAATTAAATTATCTAACTGTTCTGCTTTTAAACCTTTTACTGCTTCAATCAATTCTTTTTCCTTGGTAGGTGATTTTGAATCAGTATCAAAAAATTCAGCGGGAGTTATATCAAGATACTCACATATATAAAAGAAACCTGTCATCGAGGGATAACTGAAGCCTGTTTCAATATTATTTATATATCCTGCGCTTTGACCGATACTCAGACTCATATCTCGTGCCGAAACGCCTTTTGCCAATCTTAACTGCGAAAGTCGTAAACCGAAATCGTTTCTTTCCATACAACTCACCATCCTTCGTATCTAATTGTACTATACACATCCCCTGCACTTATACAAATTATTTGTTTATATCTATTGACATATACACGCTATTTGGATAGAATATTGTTATTAACTATTTTAATTATATGGTGAGTATATGATATGCACATTTTTCGGACATAAAAATACTTCTGATAGTGTAAAACCCAAGTTGTATGAAGTTCTAACCGATCTTATATTAAATCATCAGGCAGATCTTTTTTATGTAGGTAATCAAGGGCGTTTTGACAGTATTGTAAGAAATACGCTGAAAGAACTTAAAGAAAAATTTCCCCATATAAGATTTTACGTTGTGCTTGCATATATGCCCAAAGATGATCTGTTAGATGGTTTTGAAACTATCTACCCTGAGGGTCTTGAAAGCGTTCCGCCAAACTATGCCATAGACAGAAGAAATCGCTGGCTTGTTGAAAAAGCCGATACGGTCATCACTTGTGTAAGCCGCCCCTTTGGCGGTGCTTCAAAATTCAAAGAACTTGCGCAAAAGAAAAATAAACAAGTTATAAATATAATATAAAAACACCGCAATCTTGCGGTGTTTTACGTTTAAAGCCAACTTGTAATAAATATTTCCAACCCGATAAATAAAAGAATTGCGCCGCCTAAGATGCTTGCTTTTCCTGCAAGTTTAGTGCCACACTTTTTGCCTAAGAACAAGCCTGCCATACATATAAAGAAAGTTACTACTGCAATTACAATGCACGCAACAAGTGCGTGGATAAAATCGTGATCGGAAATCGTAAAGCCAACAGATAACGCATCAATGGAGGTTGCAACGCCTTGAACAAGCAAAGCAACAAAGCCTACTGCCGGTTTTTCCCCATCGGAATCTTTGTTTTTTATGCCCTCATAAAGCATCTGTCCGCCAATATAGCCAAGGAGAACAAAGGCGATCCAGGGAATCCATTTTTCAAAGGCTTCAAAATATTTGGCAACGGTGGAAACGCATATCCAACCGATTAAAGGCATCGCAAACTGAAAAAAGGAGAAAACCCCTGCAATACCGCACATTCTTGTTTTCTTCATATCGTGCTCATTAAGTCCGTTTGCCAAGGATACTGAAAAAGCATCCATTGCCAATCCTACGCCCAACAAAACACTGTTAAAGAAAAACATAAAATCCCATTCCATTTTTTGTCATCACTTTCGCATATAATGTTCTGGTAGTATATCATAATATGCCGTAAAAATCAACTAAATTAAGTTTTTATAAAAAAAGAACACCGCTTTCGCGGTGTTTCTCAGTCTGCTGACAAAGCCAGCAGACTGCCAGAGTTCGAGAAACCCTTGCAAGCCAAGGCGCCGAACTTGCAAAAAAGGGAGTTTACACAGACGTAAATGACCGCATTTTGCAAGTGAGATGCAACGACGGAAACAAACCCCTGCAAAAATTTTGCAGGGGTTTGTGTTTGCAGGGGTTTGTCAGTGCTCTGAAGGACACCGCTTTCGCGGTGTTTCTCAGCACATTTTATAAAGTTCTTCTGCCGCCATTCGTGTTTTGGCAACGACACCCTCTTTTTCGGGGAAACAATAATAAAGTCTGTCCTTATTGCCGATACAGATAACATCGCCTATCTCGTACCAGAAATAGTCAGCATAAAGCCCATAAGAAGACTGGGGCGGCTGAGTATAATTAAGTTTACCGTCACAACCGGTTAAAGTGAAGCCGTTGTTATCGTGAACAAGCCTACCCTCACCAACCATATAAATCGCCTTATAATCAACCATTATGCCGATTTTTACGGGAGTATCAAGGCAATAGGTTTTATCAATAAGTTCTTTTTTAACACATTCCCTTTGCCACTTGTACCAATCAGGAATATGTAAAAACTCCGTTTCGCCTTTTTTGGCTATAAGCGCACCGTAAATATCAAGTTCATATTCTTTACCGCAATTATGGCAGGTAAGAGTTGTACCTTTCCCCTCCATAAGCCCCTCATTTTCGCAATGGGCGCACTTATACAAAATACGTTCCAAGCCATCTGCGCGGAAATTTTCTTTAACCTCAACACTTTTTTCCTGCTGCCACCTGAAATTATCAAAGGTAAAGGTTTCTTCAAGTTTTTTGGAAAGTTCTTCAACGGAGAGTTTTTTAATATCTTCACGGGTTGCGATACATTTAACCTCTGCGCTGACTTTTACTTTGCGCAGTTGAAGTCCGTTATACAAGGGATCGCGGTGGAATGCGCCTTTTGTAATTACGGTCAAAACGGGCACGTCAAGAAGTTTTAGAAGTTTGCCTAAATTTTCGGGCAAAGGTGTTTCAGTGCCATCAAAGGTATAACTTGCCTCAGGGTACATTAAAACACTGGTATTTTTCTTTTTAAGCATATAGCGCATATCGCGAATAAGCGTCATATCCGTTACAAACTTCTGCGTAGGGATACATCCAATAAGGCGCATAAGCCAGTTTTTGCCTACAAATCCATCAGACGTGCACACAATGGAATATGGCATGGGATAAAAAATCTTCGATGCGATTTTAAGATCAATAAAACTTGAATGATTCATTAAAATAAGATACGGACCCTCTTCAAGTTTATCCCTATCCTTAAAAGTATATGAAAATTTTGTTGCGATCATATCAGGTATGGCAAGCACCCTTATAAGCGTTGAAAACAAAATATTAGGTTTCAACGGATTTTTATGTTCTGGTTTCTTTATTGCCATTACTTCATCAAATGAGCGTTCTTTAGTTTTTATTTTCATAAATACCTCTTATGTAGAATTTTGTTATATTTTATCATATTGTGCATAAAAAAACAACACTGAAATTTTTTCCAGTGTTGTTTTATAAATTATTCAGATTCTTTTTCTGTTTCTTCTTTTTCTTCTTCCGTTTTTGCATCTTCCATTATGGCCTGCTCAAGGTCGCTGGGAAGGGCATCTTCGGGATAATCGCAGAAATCCTGAACTTTTCTACGGCTGATGCCGTTATTTATCATCGTTTCATAACCCATTCTCTTGCGCCAGTAGATAGCATAAATATCAATGGCAAGCAATAAAACAAGTACTAAGAATAAAATCGTAAGCACCTTTAAGGGGTCTTTACGTTCCACTTTGCCTTCATCGCCTGAATTGATTGCCGGTGCTTCAGTTTCAAGTTCGGGAACGGGTGTTGCTATTTCATGGGGCTTCATCGTTACTTCAGGCGGAAGCGTAGGCGGTGCCTGAGTTTCCCAATTTCTGTTATAAGGATCATTTGTTCGCTCCGATGTGGAAGGACGTTTTGTAGGCTTTGCCGTTACCTTAGCAGTTGTCGTTGCCGAGGCCGTTACACCTGCCGACGAAGTGGGCGATCCTGAGGGACTTGAATCAGGTGATCCGTCAGGTGATGAACTGGGCGATGCCGAAGGACTTCCGTCAGGCGTAGGTGAAGCATCAGAGGAAGAAGTAGGCGATGCGCTGGGTGATCCGTCAGGTGAGCCCGTAGGTGTTGCCGTTGCAGTTGAAGTTGCCGTCGCGGTGGCAGTAGGCGTTGAATTTTCAGTAGGTGTAGGTGTTTCTTTAGGTGTACCGTTAAGAACGAAGCCTGAAACGGTAAGCGTTGTAAAGGCTTCCTCATCAGTTATGGTAAAGATAAGCGTTACTTTGTTGCCTGAAAGACTTTTGCTTACTGAAACACCGTTACCGCTATAGTTTACTTTGCCTAAGCTAAGTGTGCCTTCACCGTCACCAAAAAGATCGTCAAGATAATCAGTTACCTCTTTATCGACTTTTAGCGTTGTTCCTGAAAAATCACTTTTTTCAAAAGTCTTACCAATAGGTACTGTTACGCTTGCCGCATTTACCGTTAATAACGGAAGCATCGATATTATTGCAAACACCAATATAAAAAATATTAATTTCAGTTTTTTCATAAGGACCTCATTACAAAAGTATTACGTTTATATTATACACTCAATCATGCCATACTGTCAACTTCAAGAATGTGAAAAATTTATTACTGTTTGTTTTGACAAAAATGTATGTTATCTGTTAAAATATATAATAAGAGGAGGTGTGTGCTTTGTTGGAAGCCATAAAACAGTTAAAACATTTTCTTTCCGTTTACACAAACAGTTCCAATGCCTTTTTAATAATTGCCGCACTAATGATTTTAATATTTATAATTAATCTTATAATCTCATTTTGCTGTGGAGGCTCACTTAGAAAAATAAATAAAGTTCTTCGCAAAGAAGAGGGCGATGATATTATCAAAAAAATCGAATCCCTGCACCTTTCAAGGCGCTTTGCAAAAATGTGGGACGACTATTACATAGCCTATCGCAATGAAGATACCGTTTCATTAAGCAGTTATCTTATAAAGAACGATCTTCTCATGGGCAGAAATATATTTAAAATTCTTTCGCGCGCAGTTGCCGTTATCGGATTTTCAATAACCGCTGTGGGCATTATTAAGATTCCGGGTCTTTTGGAAGCCGAAACAAAAAATCTTTACTGTTTATTTTTCGTACTTTTCGCCTTTGAAGTTTTCCTTGAGATTTTTTACGTTATTCTTGAGGATGCAAAAAAGAAGCGTTTAACAAGATTGCTTGAAGAATTTGAAATGCTTTCAATGCGCAAACTTCCGGGAAAAGGCGCAAGTTTTGAAGCGCGTTATATGATGAACAAACTGGATAGATCCGAAGAAACTTTAAACAACGTTCGCTCCGGCATCAATCAACTTAATGCCCGTATGGACAGACAATATAATCTTTTAAACAAAACGGAGAACTCTGAAGAATGATTCTTTCTGTATCAAACCAAAAAGGCGGTGTAGGAAAAACCACCTCCGCCATAAATATTTCGGCAGGGCTTGCATTAAAGGGCAAGCGCGTATTGCTTTTAGATCTTGATCCCCAGGGCAACGCCACAAGCGGTCTTGGCATTGAAAAAGATAATTTGGGAATTTATGACGTTATGATAAACGGTGAAGATATTTCTTCGGTAATTATGGAGACCCAGGTTAAAAATCTTTTTATTATTCCGTCAAATATCGACCTTTCAGGTGCAACAGTTGAGATGGTATCTTTAAAAGACCG
>JAZULU010000149.1:0-5309 GCA_045603265.1 Clostridia bacterium | reverse complement strand
CTCCGCCTACTGCGACACCTGATAATACGGATCCGCCTACACCTGATAATACGGATCCGCCTACACCGATGCCCTAATCGGCTGTAACCTCGGAACCCTGATAAACATATTAAATTACGGCTATCTGAAAAAGATAGCCGTTTTTTATTGAAAATTTTAAAAATTTTCTATATAATATATGTAATGATCCTTAAAGAAAAAGCGTTTTATATATGAACGGGAAAGGAGAAGGCGAAAACATGAGATATACTGACGAAGAATTTACTGCTATAATGGATCGCTTCGGCGATACGGTCCTACGCATTTGTTATGTAAGGTTGCGCAACTTACACGATGCTCAGGATGCTTTTCAGGACGTTTTTATAAATCTTTACCGCGCGCAAAAGTAGCCTGAAGAGAATTATTTAAAGCCATGGCTCATACGCACCGCCTGCAACCGATGCGCTTCTGTTTTACGTTCAAAAAAGCAAACCTTTGAACTTAAAGAAGACGTTGCAGTTTTTCAGCCTTCTTTTGACAACACCGTTGAAAATGCTATTCTTTCCCTTGAAAAAAATCAGCGCACAGCCATATATCTTTTCTATTATGAAAATATGTCTGCCCGCGAAATAGGAAAAATTCTCGGCACAAGCGAAAATAACGTTCGTGTTATCCTGCACCGCGCCCGTGCCGTACTTAAAGAAGTTTTAAAGGAGGATCATTTTGAATAACGATTTTAATCATATTTCCGCAAGCAATGATCTTAAAGCGGAAACTTTAAAAAAAGCAAAATCAGTAAAGCCTATACGCTGGCGCACCTTATCCGTTATTGCCGCCGCACTTGTTGTTACAATCAGCGTTTCTGCTTTCGCCCTTTCTAAAGGCAACTATAAAAACCTTTCCGATTCTTACGATGGTTTTAAAGGATCTTCGCCCGAATCAAACATGGCTCCGTCATATTCAGTAGAAAACGATACAGATACTTTATATAGCGACGATATAAAAGCCGAAGACATAATATTAGAAGCCAATCCTGATGAGCCTGGCAGTTCAACAATTATCGAAGATTCTTCCGACGTGCACGATGCCCCCCCAATCCCCGCTGCAACATCTGTGCCCGAAACCGCACCCATGCCCACAAAAAAGCCTAATGCAAGTTTAAGTGTTGATCTTACCGCCGCAAAACTTGATGACAATAAAGAATTTGATGCATGGCTTAAATCCAAAGAAAAATTTTCAACTTTCAAAACTTACGATACCTTTGGATTTTCCGCAATCAATCGCTACGTTGTAACCGTTGTTGATAACGAGGATAAGCCCGTAAAAAACGCAAAAGTTACTCTTTTATCGGAATCAACAGAATTGTTTACTACTTTTACCACCAATAAAGGCATTGCATATATTTATTATAATTGGCATAAAAATTCTTCTGACGAAAAACCATATAAAATAAAAGTGCAGTCAAAAGATACCGTCATTACCGAAAATATAACCGACAAAAAAGAAATTACAATAAAGGGCGATTTTGAAAAAACTCCCCTTACAAATCTTGATATTATGTTTATGATCGATACTACCGGCTCAATGAGCGATGAACTTTCGTATCTTAAATATCAAACCAACGCTATGCTCCAATCTCTTCCCACACAGTTAAATACGCAGATAAGCGTAAACTTCTATCGCGACGAAGGCGATGACTACGTTGTTAAATCAAATCCCTTTACGTCATCATTGACTGAGGTTTCCTCATATTTTAACCAGACCGATGCTTCAGGTGGCGGTGATACTCCCGAAGCCGTTGACATGGCATTAAAAAATGCCGTTGTTGACCATGCGTGGCGCGATGACAGCGTAAAAATAATGTTCCTTGTCCTTGATGCACCTGCCCACGATGACAGACAAACGATCGCCCATCTTTACTACTATATTTCCATTGCCGCAGAACGAGGTATCCGAATTATTCCCGTAATGGCAAGCGGTGCAGATGAAGTGTGCGAAGTTATGTGCCGTCAGTTTGCCCTTATTACCGGCGGACAGTTCGTTTTCCTTACCAACGATAGCGGAATCGGTGGCTCTCACCGCGATCCCGTAACTGAAACAAAATATGAAGTAAAACCCCTTATCGCTATTTTAAAGGAGATCATAAATGAATATACTTATTAAAATCCTTCCGCTGATCATGTGCGTAGTTTTTCTTGCAGGGTGCAGTATAACACGCGCCAATATAGATAACCAAAAACCTGTCAGCACAACTGAATGTCCCCTTACGGGAAACACGCCCGATCCAGGCAAGTATGATGAAACGCTTAAGCAGGCAGGCAAAGATATTTATTATTATATCACTTCATCTGATTCGACTCATTGTACCGTTCATATTGTTACAATGAGTTGCACTCAAATGACTTACGGCAAAGCCTATTATATTGAAAAAAAGTATGATGACGGATATAAGCAACTTGAGTGGAAAACCGCGCCTGCATTTATTGAGATTGCCTGCATAATCCAATCAGACAGTCCCGTTGACGAAAAATATTCTTGGGAGAAGTTTTTGGGAGAACTTGAAAACGGCGAATATAGAATCGTTACGGATTTTTACCGTGAAGGCGAAAAAATAACTGCATACTTTGAGTTTACAGTATAAAAAAAGTCCCGAACTTTTGTTCGGGATTTTTTTAGTAATTATAGTTTACTACTATTGCTGTAGCATTATAAATAGCATCATTGTTTGCGCCGATTTTAACTTTGTTCCACTGTGCTTGCGTGCCGGTGAATCCGATCGTAGTTAAAGTGCAATATTCAAAAGCGCTGTTTCCGATTTCTAAAACTGTATAAGGAATTACAACAGTTTTTAAACTATATTCATGAGAAAATGCTGATGCCGAGATTTTTCTTACGGGATATCCCTCAATAGTTTCGGGAATTTCAAGCCTTTCCGTTTGATAATAAATACCGTAAATAGTAACCTGACCGTTAATGATTTCATAATTAAAATAGTAAGCAGGGGTAC
This sequence comes from Clostridia bacterium, assembly GCA_045603265.1. GTDB lineage: Bacteria > Bacillota > Clostridia > Christensenellales > QALW01 > UMGS1322. The sequence continues at coordinate 2,323 of JAZULU010000149.1, read as the reverse complement.
CCAGGATTATAGGCTTTGAAGTTGTAAGATAACTTGCCATAATATAACCGGTTGTACCGTCCGCAAGCCTTGCATAATAGAAATCGCCCGTTTTATCGTAAGCAGTTACTTCCATGCCCTTAGGCAACAATCTTGACCAGGTGCAAGAAGTATTTGGCTGCGTACGGAATCTTACGTCAAAGCCGGTAAGATACATTCTTGTGCCCTCAAGATTTTTAGGCTTTTCAACTGAAAGGTAGTTGCTTGCAATATACGCTGTAATCTCCCCTGAAAGTTTTACATAATAGAATCCGTTTTCCATATGATATGCAATAAGAGTTTCACCGCGGTTTACCGTTTTGCGAACATTTGAATGTACATCAGCCGTCTCATGGGCATATACATTATTTTCAATTACATACATGATCGTGCCTGCATTATAGGGCGTTGGTGTTGGTGTAGGTACCGGTGTTGGCACAGGTGTAGGTATCGGTGTTGGTATTGGTGTAGGTGTAGGTGTGGGTGTTGGTGTAGGTTCGGGTGTTGCCTTTTCTTTTTTCTCTTCTTTTTCCTCTTTCTCTTCTTCGCCGTTTATAAAGGGAATTTCACTTTCGCTTATGGTATCTTTTATCTCTTCAAACTTCTCCTCAATAAAGTCGCATCCGACAAAAGAAAAAGCCATGACTAAAACAAGTATCCAAGCAAGTTTCTTCATAAAGTTCACCTCTTAAATTAATGTATATATTATAACTTATGTAACAAAATTCGTCAATATATAACTGTTTTTTCAATATTCTTTTTATTTGACCAAATTCTGCTATTGTACTATAATAATAAATATAAAACTTTTAGAGGTGTTTTATGAATTACGCAGAAGAATCTTTAAAAAAGCATTATCAATGGCAAGGAAAAATCGAGGTTATCAGTCGTGCACCGGTAAACACAAGGGAAGATCTTTCACTTTGTTATACTCCCGGTGTTGCCGAGCCTTGCCTTGAAATACAAAAGGACGTAAACAAAAGTTTCGCCCTTACAAGAAGAAAAAATCTTGTTGCCGTTGTTACTGACGGTACTGCAGTTTTAGGTTTAGGTGATATCGGTCCTGAAGCAGGTATGCCCGTTATGGAAGGCAAATGTGCATTGTTCAAATCCTTTGCCGATGTTGACGCTTTCCCCCTTTGCATCAAAAGTAAGGATGTTGACGAAATAGTAAGAACAATATCACTTATTTCAGGCTCTTTCGGCGGAATAAATCTTGAAGATATTTCAGCACCCCGTTGTTTTGAGATCGAGAAGAAATTAAAGGAAGTTTGTGATATTCCCGTTTTCCACGATGATCAGCACGGCACTGCAATAGTTGTTGTTTCAGCACTTATAAATGCTGCAAAAGTTACAAGAAAGAATTTGGAAGATTTAACGGTTGTTATTAACGGTGCAGGAAGCGCAGGTATAGCGATCGGTAAAATGATACTTCAACTTAACGTAAAAAATCTTATCATGTGCGATCGTTTCGGCATCCTCTATCGCGGTGCTGACTATATGAACGAAGCACAATGCGCCATGGCAGAGATCACAAATAAGGATAATCTTAAAGGCACACTTAAAGATGCCATGAACGGTGCTGACGTTTTTGTTGGCGTTTCCGCACCTAACGTAGTAGATAAAGACATGATCCAATCAATGAACGAAAAGCCTATCATGTTCCCCATGGCAAACCCAACGCCTGAGATAATGCCCGATAAAGCAAAAGAAGCAGGTGCATATATTGTCGGCACAGGAAGAAGCGATTTCCCCAACCAGATAAACAACGTGCTTGCATTCCCCGGAATCTTCCGCGGTGCCCTTGACGTCCGTGCAAAAGATATAAACGAAGAAATGAAACTTGCCGCCGCAAAGGCAATAGCCGCTTACATTCCCGAAAACGAACTTTCAACCGAAAACATCATTCCCAATGCCCTTGACAAAGGCGTGGCACAAGCCGTTGCCGATGCCGTAAAAGAGGCTGCAAGAAAAACAGGAATCGCAAGAGAATAAATAAAAACCCCTTTATGGGGTTTTATTTTTTGCTCAAAATTTCCAGAGTGCGAGGAAATTCGCAAGGCAATATGTGTAAAAGTCTTTATATTCTCTTTTTGAAGTGCGAGAAAATTCACAAGCCAAGGCGTACTTCCTCCAGAGTGCGAGGAAATTCGCAAGCCAAGACGCACTTCCTCCAGAGTGCGAGAAAATTCGCAAGCCAAGGCGTGCTTCCTCCAGAGCGCGAGAAAATTCGCAAGCCAAGGCGTGCTTCCTCCAGAGTGCGAGAAAATTCGCAAGGCAAGGCGCACTTCCTCCAGAGTGCGAG
>JAZULU010000148.1:0-8697 GCA_045603265.1 Clostridia bacterium | reverse complement strand
ACTAACGGGCAAAGAACGAGAACACCGATAAGGTTGGGGATCATCATAAGTCCGTTAAATGTATCTGAAATATCCCAGGCAAGGGAAGAAGTAAGAACCGCGCCGAAAATAATTGTGCAAACGTGAATTATTCTGAAAATGAAAGTTGTCTTTGCACCGAAAAGATATTCCCAGGCTTTTGAGCCGTAGTGAGACCAACCGAGAACAGTTGTGAATGCAAAGAGGAACATTGCTGTGGCAACGAACTTATTACCGATGTTACCCCAGGAGAATACTTCGTTAAAGGCACCGCCGACTAAAGTTGCATCTGTAAGACCTTCGGCAACTTCACCGGTTGTAGCGTTAAATACACCACCGTTAAGTCCGCCTGATGTAAGAACAACAAGAGCGGTCATTGTGCAAACGATCATTGTATCTGCAAATACTTCAAAGATACCCCACATACCTTGTTTAACGGGTTCTTTAATGCTGGAGTTTGAGTGTACCATAACAGATGAACCAAGACCTGCTTCGTTTGAGAAAACACCGCGCTTAAAGCCGTTAGTCATAGCGATAATTACACCGCCGATGCCGCCGCCTACGAAGGCTTCGGGACTAAATGCGTTTACAAAAATTGCTTTGAAAGCAGGTAAGATGGCATCATAGTGGATACCGATAATGATAAGACTGCCAACAACATAAAGAACAACCATAAAAGGAACAATTTTTTCTGCAACGTTTGCAATGCGCTTAACACCGCCTAAGGTTATAACTGCGGTGAGAATCATAATAATTACACCTAAAATAACACTGTAAAGATTAACACCTTCAAAAACGGTAATGCCTGAAAGGGCGGGAATATCAAAAGCGGTAGAAACGTTTGCAACGATTTTGTTTACCTGACCCATGCTTCCGATACCAAAGGATGCAAGCATTGTAAAAATACAGAAAATAACTGCGAGAAATTTACCTGCACCTTTAAAACTTGTTGATCCGTTTTTATCTTTATATGTATAACTGCCAAGACCGTCTTGCAAATAATACATTGCACCGCCTGACCACTCACCGTTGGAGTTCTTGCGGCGGAAATATAAACCTAAGGTATTTTCGGCAAAGTTTGTCATCATGCCGAAAAAAGCAGCAACCCACATCCAGAAAACTGCGCCTGCACCGCCAATGCAAATAGCGGCTGCAACACCTGCGATATTACCTGTACCAACAGTAGCAGCAAGAGCTGTGCAAAGAGCCTGGAATGGGGAAATAGTACCTTTTTCTTTGCGATGGCGGATAACGTCTTTGGAAAACATGCTTCCTATTGTGTTTTTCCACCAAAGTCCAATATGGGATACCTGAAAAAATTTTGTGCAGAGTGTAACAATAACACCTGTACCTATCAACAGCGCTAAACCAAAGATGCCCCATACAACACCGTTGATTTTACCATTGACTTCTGCGATTGCGTCTAACATAACAATCCTCCTTAAAAATAAAATAGCCGAGTATGTTCAAAAAGAACAACTCGGCAAAAGTATACAAAATTTAAAAACTTTGTCCTTTTGCCTGAGAGATTAGCTTTAAAAAGCTTTGCACCTTCGGCACTCAATTAAATGAGATTCTCCAAAGTTCTGTCCGTTTACAGTCCTCATCCTTGCGGAAACCTGAGAGCGTTACTCCTTCGGCGCTAAAAGCATTTCCTGCAAACATCACACAGAATTATTTAATTTTGTTAGATTATATATCCTTATAGAAAATTTGGCAAGCGTTTTTTTGCTATTTTTCGACTTTTACGCTAACATTTTTTATATCTGTTCCGATAAAGGGGACTTGCTTGAAATTTTCCATATCGTGTCTGATGATATAATCAATATATGACATAACCACCTTTGCGGTATAAATGTAGCCCATAGGGTTAAGATGACCTGACATAAAGAATTTTTCTCTAAAATAACTATCGTAAACAGGACCATATTTTCTTATATCAAGTACGTACATGTTTTTGAATTTTTTTGTTATATCATATAAAAGATCAGCGTGCTTATCGATAATTTTGTTTTGCTCTTCATTTTGTGAATAGGGCATAGTCATCAAAAAGAATTTTGCGTGTGGCTGAATTTCCTTAAGTCGTTGAATTATAGCACCATAATAGCCTGCAAAGGTGTGATTGTTATCAAACCAATCGTCTTTTATATCTTCGACAGAGCCTACAGGCTGTTTTTGCCCAAGTAAGTCATTTACGCCTAATGCAAAAATATATGCCTGACAAGCTTTATCTTTATTCCAAAAATCATTTTCATCGGCATAGGTGCGCATATACCATTTTGCACTCATACCGCCACGGGAGAAGTTATATACCTTGCTTCCGCAAGTGCGTGCAATAAACTGACCCCAGGAATATTCATACATATCGTGCCAGCCTTTTTTGCCTTCTTCATCAAGAGATTCAAATTCGCCTGAAGAAAGACTATCGCCAACACAACCGATGGTACGGAATATTTTGCAGTAGCCGCCGTCTTCAACCAAATGATCTAAAGGCTTTTCGTTTTCATCAAACATCTTTTTGATATCATTTATATCCATTACAATCACCTCGGAAATATTATAATATAAAAAGGAATAAAGTCAATATTTTTTTACAGAATAAAGAACAAAAACGACAGAATAGGGACTTGCTATTGAAAAATATTTGCAGGCAGATATAATACTTTTCGAAGAGGTGATTTATTTGAAAAGAATATTTTTATTGTTGTTTGCGTTTGTAATGTTGATTACGGGGTGTAGTGTCAAGGTAGATATGCCAACAAAAATAACTCAGATGCCTGAGATAAGTGAAAATGTAAACATTCTGAATTTTCACAGAAGTTATGAGGTTGATGAGCGTCCTATAACTACAACTCCGCCTGAAGATTTACCGGAAGGTATTGTTGAATATGATGATAATTATACTTTTAAAGTACGAAATGATAAAACGTTAACGTATGTCGAACATTTTCCGATGGAATATAAATATACAGATATTTCGGTGATATACACGGGAGATGTTCCCAAACAATCTTATGAAAATGCCTACGAGTGGTTAATGATTTTGTATGAAGCAAAGAAACTTGAAAGTGCATCAAAAATGACAGCTAATATAGAGCATCGGTATAGTCTTCTCAATGAAAACTGCAAAGAATATGTTAAAAATAAATTTTTAAATGAGCATGTAAGGCAAATGTATTACCAGGCAGACGTAGAAAACTGTGCACTTAGCTATTACGGTAATTATAAGGTTTATTTTTTAGGATATAAAACAAAATACATAGACTTTCAAAATAATGAGTATTATGGGATAACTGCGCAGATTTGGTTTGACTCAACACTTTATACTAAAAAAAGGCAGGTGCCTTATTATTTATCAAATAATGACATGGGTTTCTCATTATATGTGGAGATTCTTTTTGATTCAAACCATAAAATTGCAGGTTGGCAGGAACAGTTCCATAAAAACAGCAAAGCAGAATCATTGTATTCTAAACTTGTGATTTCTCCCCAAAAAGCGGGGTATGTAGATGATAATCCGTATTTTGAAGAAGTTTTTGATGAGTCATTTGGGGAACCAATAATAACCGGATATCTCAAAAAGCAACAACAGATGTTTGATATAGAAAAAGAGATAATGTATCTTTTGAAAGATAACGTTGAATTTTCAGAAGACACGTTTCTGCCTATAAAACAAAAATGCAGTAAATTACTTGTGGATTCTTATGATGTCGAAAACTTTTTTGATGAATTTATTTACGATATAAATAAATATGGAGTAAATTTTCAGTTTGATCCTTTTACGATAGAAGAACTTGATCAAAAGAACGGCACACAGATAAAAATATATTCCGATACCAAATACGGCAAAGTATATAGTTATTCAAGCGGGGGATTAAAAAAGACGGGAAGCGATGAATTTAATAGAAAATATGCTTTAGGTCAGGAAGGACGCACATTCGAGATCGAATATTATTTTGTTGAGGAAGATGATGAAATAAAATTGCTCGGAATAATGCTTACAAAATATAACAAAGAGTTCGGCGGTGATTTGCCGGATAATCTTGTAAGCATATGGAACGGTATAAAACCACCTATAATTGAAGAAGAACAAGGATAAACGGCAAAATAATGCCGTTTTTCTATTTTTACTATATTGACTTTTAAAATTAAAAAAAGTATAATACTAACATCATAGGAGGGAATGAATATGACTAAAGAACAATTTTATTCACAGCAGAAAATTGAAATCAATCAGATGGTACCCAATGATATTTATAGGAATTATAAGTTGAAAGATACTAAACAAGTTATTTTTGAACTTACCGTCGATTCGGGGTTAGGCGGAGAAGAAGTTGAAATAGCCATGATGAACGATGTTCATTTAAACTATTGCAACGAAGAAGATGAAAAAGACGAAGAAGTTATGCTTACAAAAAAATGCCGCCCTTATAACGCTAACGGCAGTTCCGTTAATTGCGTTATAGGTTCAATGGACGTTGCACAGTACGCCGACCAAACTGTTTTTGCAGGTGATACCCTTGACTTTTTATCAATGGGAAATATTGAGATGATGAAAAAGCATATTTACGATAGAGATCCCAATGTGCTTATTCCCATTGGCGGACATGAATTTTCAAAGCATGTTCTTACGGGACTTCGTGATAAACTTCCTTTTAAAGAGAGATTGGATATACTCCAAAAGCATTGGATCCACGATATCCATTATGCTACAAAGGATGTTAAGGATAAGGTTATTTGTATAGGCCTTGATAATTCACCTGGAAAATATCATGAAGGTCTTTCTGAAAAATTGCAGGCTGATGTAGAAAGAGCAAGAAAAGAAAACAAGATAATTCTTTTATTCCAGCACGAGCCTTTATCAACGGGCGTTCCCGAGGATGCTGATACTCCGTATTTTTATAATGCCTACCGTGGTAACAGAAACTATTATGATGGTGAATTGATTTTCTCAAAGTCTAAAACACAGACGGAAGAAAATATGAAAATGTATGAAGTTTTAAAAAATGGGGCAGACGTTATTAAAGGTGTATTTGCAGGACATTTCCACAGCCTTTTCTATAATGAAATTGTTTTTGAAAACGGAAACAAGATCCCACAGTATACTTGCGTAGGAAATTCATATTTTGGTTATGACGGTGTTGTAACAAGAATTTTTGTTAAATAAGGAGCAATACAATGAATAAAGAACTTGAAAAGTTTTATGAGCAGGGCATTTTGGAAATTAACCAGATACAGCCTAACGATTATTTTAGAAACTACAGAATGAAAGATACCGAGCAGGTAATCTTTGAAGTTAATATTGATTCCGGTTTAGGCGGCGAAGAAGTTAATATCGCCATGATGAACGATATGCACATCAATTTCTGCGATGAAGTCGATGAATCCGATGATGAGGTTATGTATACCAAGGCTCGTCGCTGGTGGAACGCTAACGGCTCATCAATTGTTCCCGTTGATAACGCAATGGATGCTGCACAGTATTTTGACCAGACTGTTATCGCAGGTGACACAATGGATCTCCTTGCACACGGCACAATGGAATTAACAAAAAAGCATATTTTTGAAAGAGATCCTAATGTTCTTATTACTGTTGGAAGCCATGAGTTTTCTAAGCAGGTTGGAACGGGCGTTTCTGATAGAATGTCTCTTGATGAAAGACGTGATATTGTAAAAAAATTCTGGATTCATGATATCTACTATGCTACAAAAGATGTAAAAGATAAAGTAATCTGTGTTGGCGTTGATAACTCTGCAGGCTATTATTATGATGGTGTTGCCGAAAAACTTCAGGCGGAAGTAGAAAGAGCAAGAAAAGAGAATAAGATAATTCTTTTGTTCCAGCACGAACCTTTGTCAACAGGTGTTCCTGAAGACGAGAAATGCCGTGCGTTGTACGCTGCTTATATGGACGTGTCAAACTTCTATGATAAAGATCTTATTTATTCAAAGAAGAAACCTTTAAAACATGATGATGAAAAGATGTACGATGTTCTTAAGAACTCTACTGACGTTATAAAAGGTGTGTTTGCAGGACACCTGCACAGTCTGTTCTATAATGAAATAAACTTTGATAACGGCAAAAAACTTCCTCAATATACTTGCGTAGGTAATACATACTTTGGATATGCAGGCGTTATCACAAGAATTATTGTAAAATGATAAAAGTTTTGTTTTTATGCCACGGCAACATCTGCCGTTCACCTATGGCAGAGTTCGTTTTCAAAGATATTTCAAAGAAATATAAAGATAACCTTTATATAAATTCAAAAGCAGTATCTTGCGAAGAATTGGGGAGTCCTATATATTTTTCGGCTCAAAAGAAGTTGAAAGAAAAAAACATTCCTTTTGATAATCATGTGGCAAGTCAAATAACTGTTGAAGATTATAACGAATATGATTATATCGTTGTAATGGATGAGCGTAACATTTCTCGGCTTATGCGCATTATCGGAAGTGATACAGAAAAAAAGGTATATAAACTTCTTGATTTCGTTTCTAACGGCGGTGATATTGAAGATCCTTGGTATTCAGGTAATTTTGAAAAAGTTTTTTGTGATATTTTTGAAGGTTGTCAAGGGTTATTGCAACACCTGATAAAAAAAGGCGAGATATAATGTACTATGTTTATGTTTTAAGGTGCAGTGATAATTCTTTATATGCAGGTATAACCACCGATTTTAAACGTCGCTTTGATGAACATAAAAACAAATCACCTAAAGGTGCGAAATATACAAGATCCCATGATGCTGTTTTGATGGTGGGACTCTGGCAAACAGATTGTAAAATTAGTGCATTAAAACTTGAGTTTCATTTTAAAAGACTTTCCAAAATAAATAAGGAAGAACTTTTATGTCAACCTGAAAAGATTGATTCTCTTTTAGGAGAAAAAATTGAAACCGACAAATTTATATGGATAAAGGATAGCAATTAAGCTATCCTTTGTTTTTTCTATAAGAACTCATTGTCATAAATTCAAAAAATAAAATTTTGTGGAACTGTGTAAAACAGTTCCTTTTTTTGTATATATTCAAAACTAACACACAAAATAAATAAAAAACTAACGTTAAGAGGCAGAAAAATGAAAATCGGAAAACAAACTTTTGAATTTAAAAACGTATATCTGAAAAATGGCGCCGCAGTTGTTGGTAAAAAAGAAGGAGAAGGTCCGCTAAAAGATTTCTTTGATCTTACTATTGATGATGACAAATGTGGCAAAGACAGTTTTGAAAAAGCGGAACGAAATATGTTTAAAGAAGCACTTGAAATTGCAAAAATAAAGGCTGAACTCAATAATGATACAGTAGATATGATATTTGGTGGAGATCTTCTTAATCAGATAATATCAGCATCCTTTGCTTCAAGAGACATGCAGATTCCTTTTTTTGGTTTGTATGGGGCATGTTCTACAATTTGCGAATCAATTTTACTTGCATCTTGTATGATTGATGGCGGATTTGCACATAATGTTCTTTGTTGTGCAAGTTCTCATTTTTCAAGTGCAGAACGACAATATAGATTTCCTTTAGAATATGGCAGTCAGCCAACACCAACATCACAATGGACTGTTACCGGGGCTGGGTGCAGTGTAGTTTCATCTGATAAATCACAAATAAAAATTTGCGCAGGAACTGTTGGGAAAATAATTGATCTTGGTATTAAAGATGCAAATAACATGGGGGCAGCGATGGCACCTGCGGCGGCAGATACTATAACAACGTTTTTTAAAGAAACGCAAACAGAGCCGAAAGACTATGATCTTATTTTAACAGGAGATCTTGGAATATTTGGGAAAGAAATGATGCTTGAGTTAATGAATAAAAAAGGATTTGATATTTCTGAAAAATATAATGATTGCGGTTGCATGATTTTTTATCCTGGACAAACAGCACCTATGGGCGCCAGTGGGTGTGGGTGTGCGGCAACTGTTTTTAACAGTGCCGTCAGAAAAGATATGATTGATGGAAAATTAAAGAATGTGATTCTTGCGGCAACGGGTGCGATGCTAAGTCCTACAAGTTCTTTTCAAGGCGAAAGTATACCGGGAATTTCCTATGCTTTAAATTTCAGGAGGATATAATGAATTATATTATAGCGTTTATTGTTGGCGGAATAATATGCATCATCGGACAAGTTCTTATAGATAAAACAAAACTTACTCCGGCACGAATAATGGTGGGGTATGTTGCTGTCGGAGTGATCCTTGGTGGATTCGGGATATATAATATATTGATAGATTTTGCAGGAGCGGGAGCAACGGTCCCCCTGTTAGGCTTTGGAAACAATCTCGCTAACGGGGTAAGAGAAGCTGTGGATAAAAATGGGTTTGTTGGAGTTTTTACAGGAGCATTGACAAATACGGCTGGAGGAATAACTGCGGCGGTTATTTTTGGATATTTTAATGCAATGATTTTTAAGCCAAAAACAAAGTAAAAATGAGTTACAAAAAGTTCACAAAAAAGTAGTAGACAAAAAATGGTGAAGGTAATATAATAAGCAAGCCTTCAAGGGAGAGGGCACGAAATTAAGAGAAAAGGCGACTGCGAAAAAAACTTTAAAAAAAGTAAAAAAAGTGGTTGACAAAAGTTCTTAAATTTGGTATTATTAACAGGCTGACTTTGGCAGGGCGCCGAAGGAAGTAAAGAAAGCTCCTTGAAAAGTACATAGTGATGAGAAGAA
>JAZULU010000147.1:0-11833 GCA_045603265.1 Clostridia bacterium | reverse complement strand
TTGATTTAATCAATGGTAAAGTAAAAATAGATGAATATTGTCCATCTTGTGGTGAAAACCGTGTTTTTAGTATGGAACCCATGGTGTATTATAGACATATTGAAATGAACAATGACTATATTCCCACCTTGCTTGCGGATGAATTGGAGTCCTTACAAAAATTTGGTTATGGAAAAATTCTTCATGACGAAGAAGATGATACCACCGCATTAGAGTGGGATTGGAAAAATTGGGAACTGGATGACACAGTTCGTGTAATGGTATTTAGATTCGCATGTTCAATGGACAGTTCTCACAGAATAGATTACATAGTTGTGGCTGATGGGTGTAGCATTAAAAAAATCGGTCAATATCCGTCAGTAGCAGACCTTTCGTTCCCCGAGCTTAAAGAATATCGAAAAGCTTTGTCAGAACAAGATGAAAGAGAGTTTAAAAGAGCAATCGGACTCCATGCACAAGGAATAGGTGTCGGTTCTTATGTATATCTTCGTCGGATTTTTGAGCGAATTATAGATACCGCAAAAGGAAAAGCAATAAGCGAGGGTGCTATTGATGAGCAAACATATAAAGACTCTCGTGTTGATGAAAGAATTAAAATGTTGGCAAACTATTTGCCAAAGGCATTGGTTGATAACCCTGTCTTTTATGGTATAGTTAGTAAAGGAATTCATGAATTGAGCGAAGAGGATTGTATTTTGTATTTTCCCGTGTTAAAGGACTTCATATTTATGATTTTGCGTCAGTGGGAACAAATTCGCAAAGATGAAGAAGCCACGAAGCAATTACAAGCATCATTAAGCAAAATTGCAGGCAACATCAAATAATCATAAAATGGTGCAAAAATCTTGGTGCAAATTTGGTGCAAATCTTTATGAAACACTATAAACTTTTTGCAACAATATTCAATTTTGGCAAAACAAAATGCCACGATACACACGATTTTCAACGATATTACACGATATAAACGGTACACCGAAAACTCAAAGAGATAATCGTTTTATCTTCAAAAGCATCAAAAACCCCGAAACCATTGCGGCTTTCGGGGTTTTGCTTTTTTACTTGAGTTTTTTTATCTCATGTGATAAAATATCTAAAAATTATTGTTTGGAGTAGATTATAATGCTTGAAACCGAAAGATTAATTCTTCGTCCTTGGCGTGAAGAAGATGTTGAAGATCTATATAAATATGCAAGTGATCCGGATATTGGTCCACCTGCAGGATGGCCGCCGCATACAAGCGTAAAAAACAGCCTTGAAATTATAAAAAATATTTTATCTAAACCTGAAACTTATGCGGTTTGTTTAAAAGAAAACAATAAACCTATTGGAAGTATCGGTTTTCATCGCAATGATCTTGCACAAAATGACGATGAATATGAACTTGGTTATTGGATAGGTAAGCCATATTGGGGACAAGGTCTTATTCCGGAAGCTGCCCGTGAAATGCTTAAATATGCCTTTGAAACACTTGGCATGAGTAGAATATGGTGCGGTTATTATGACGGAAATGAAAAATCACGCAGAGTCCAAGAAAAACTTGGATTTATCTATCAAAAAAGGACAGATGGGATAGAAGTTAAGCAACTTAACGAAGTTCGTGTTGGACACGCTAATCTTATGACAAAAGAGCGTTGGCAGGCTGTTGAATTATTTCTTAAACAAAAACAAACACTTGATACTTTTTTAAAAACAAAAGCCATTACGCAGACACAGTACGATAAAAGTTTTGGAGATTTGCAAAAATTAATGGAGATGTATGGAGTTGGCTAAAGTAATTAAAATATTAACTTTTTTTAGCTTCTTTATTTTTATTTTATTTCTTATATTAAATATTGTTTTTTGCGATAAATTTACTTTAGCGATTACGATAACAGCGGGTACATTTTTTTATCATTTTGTTATGAGGCTTATTGTTGGAACGATTATAGATATAATCATGCAAAATAAAGCTGATTATAATAAAAAATGGTTTTTTGTTGGGGAAAAAGAGAAGAGGCTTTACAACTTTTTAAACGTTAAAAAGTGGAAAATAAAAAACTTAAGTTATCAGCCTGATTTATTTGATAAAAGCAAACATACCTGGGAAGAAATAGCACAAGCAATGTGTCAGGCAGAAATTGTTCATGAAATAATCATTCTTTTGAGTTTTTTGCCTTTAATTGCCTCCTTTTTCTTTGGCGATTTTTTTGTGTTTCTTATAACTTCTGTTTTATCTGCTGCTTTCGATCTTTCGTTTGTGATATTACAACGTTATAACCGCCCAAGAATTTTACGAATTATAAATAAAAAGCAAAAGACTTAAAGCGTTTGTATTGATTTTTTTATATTACTATGATAAAATAACAATATATAACATTTAGAGGCGAACAAGATTGAGCATTTTTAGATCAAAAAAAAGCGATGTTGATATGACTACGGGCAATATTGTCCGTCATATTCTTATTTTCGCACTTCCGCTTTTAGTTGGTAATATTTTTCAACAGTTATATAATACTGTTGATACTTGGGTGGTTGGAAACTACGTTAGTGATGAAGCATATTCGGCAGTAGGTTCTGTTGGACCTATTACCAATATGCTTATTGGCTTTTTTATGGGACTTTCCAGCGGTGCTGGTGTTGTGATTTCACAGTATTATGGTGCAAAAAAATATGATAAAGTTCATGATACTGTACATACAGCACTTTTCCTTACAATAATAATGGGAATAATATTCACTATAGTTGGAATATTGATGACACCTTATGTTCTTTCTATAACAAATACTCCCGAAAAAGTTTTTCCTGAATCAAAAAAATATCTCACTATTTACTTTTCGGGAGTTATAGGTCTTATGATCTATAATATAGGTTCTGGAATTTTGCGTGCGGTTGGTGATTCAAGACACCCGTTTTATTATCTGGTCGTATCTGCAATTCTCAATATTGTTCTGGATATTTTGTTTGTTTTAAAGTTCAATTTAGGTGTTGATGGTGTTGCGTATGCAACAATTATTTCTCAAGGTGTTTCTGCAATACTTGTTGTTATTCAACTTGTTCGTAGTGATAATTGTATTAAACTTATACCAACTCATTTGAAAATAGACTTTTCTGTTTTGAAAAAAATATTTTCAGTTGGGATACCGTCAGCAATACAGATGGCGATAACGTCTTTTTCCAATGTTTTTGTTCAATCGTACATCAACCAATTTGGTCAATCTTTTATGTCAGGTTGGACTACTTATTCTAAAATAGACCAATTTATGTTTCTTCCCATGCAATCACTTTCACTTTCTGCGACAACCTTTGTTGGTCAAAACTTAGGAGTTGATGATGTTAAGCGAGCGAAAAAGGGTATTAATACTGCATTGTTGCTTGCATTGGTAAGTACTATAATTCTTTTAGTTCCCATAATGATTTTCGCACCTCAACTTACTGTGTTCTTTAATAAAGAAGCACTTGAATATGCTCCCATGCTTTTAAGGTGGATTTCTCCGTTTTATTTGTTGTGTTGTGTTAATCAGATTTATACCGGTGCTTTGCGCGGTGCTGGAAACACAAAGATTCCTATGATAATAATGCTTACATCGTTTGTTCTTTTCAGGCAAGTTTATTTATTTGTTATGTCAAATTTTATTTTGAACGAGCCCTTGGCTATTGCAATGGGATATCCTGCAGGTTGGCTTCTTGCCGCTGTATTATCTGTAATTTATTTTAATAACGTTAAATTATCAAAAACGAGGATTATATAATGCAAAGCGGATTTATGGATATTGAAGAATATAATGGATATCTGTACGCTATCCAGAATCCTTCACAGTACAATGGTGGAAGGTTATGCGTATTTGACAAAAATCTTAATTTGGTTTCTTCTTTTGAAAATATCGGCAATGCTAGACAAATTAAAATATTAGATGGTATTGCTGCAATTTCCGCACGGTCAAACGGGCTCTGGATTTTTGACGTTACTAAAATACAACCAATTTTGTTTTCACATTATCAAACTATTGAACTTGCTACCGGTATAACAATGTGCAAAAACTATGTCTTTGTGTCATGCCGGCAATATGGTGTTGAAATTATTGATATTACAAATCCCCAAAATCCTATACATAAAGGATTGATAAGGCTTGGCGAAGTACAATCGTCGTGGGTTGACGGCGACAGATTATATTGCGGCTTGTGGGGAGAGATGAAAGTTGTATGTTACAACCTCATAAAAGAATCTATTGAATTTGAATTTGATTTACATGGGCGCGGTGACGGTGTTTTAGTAAAAGATAAATTTCTTTATGCTGTTTCAGGTCAGCATGGAAGAAATATTAAAAATCTTGCTGATAAGACCGATCCTGAATATGGTAACGGTAATGGAATAAGTGTTTTTGATCTTTCAAATAACAAGGAAATATTTTTCGACTCCTTTGGTAAAGGATATTCAATTTCATATGATATGTGGAAACCTGTTTTGTGTGGAGATAAACTTGTTTGTTGTGATTCGATAATGGGTGTTCATGTTTATGATGCTAAGACTTTCAAAAAACTGTTTACCTATGAAATGCCCGAAATTAATGATAAAAAAGATGCGGTTACAGGTGCAGTTTCTCTTAATGGTGCACTGTATATTTCCAGTGCATTTGGTGGAATTAAAAAAATTGACAGTTTCGATTTTAGAGAATCATATAAAAACAAAGCCTCTGAAAATCTCGTGTTTTTAAAAAAAGAATTGCAGTATAGTGCTGAATTAGGTGCTAAAATAAAAAAGTTATATAGTGGAGATTTTCCGGTGCTTTCCGTGGCTGATCAGGGAAAATACTTGATTCTTGCTTGCGGAATTGATGGCATTCACATATTAGATAAAGAAACATATAAATGTTTGTATAAAATTAAAACTGATGGATTTTGTTGTGATATAAAGGTTTTTGATAATTTTATTTACGGTGCTTGTTCTCAAATGGGTGTTTGTGCCTATGAACTTACTGATTCGGGATTAAGACTTGCATATTCTTTTAAAAAGAATAAAGATATTCAACAACTTCAAATAAGTAAAAACGGAAAATATCTTGCTTGTTGTCTTGAAAGCACCGAAGTAATTATGCTTGAAATTTTACAAAACGGTTTTTGTGAAATTTATAATAGAGTGGCAAAATACGGGCCTCTTTACGGCGAAAACTTTGCTTCGGGATATTTAGATGACGGAACAATGATTATGTTTTGGCATAGAGATGGACTTGTATATTCAAATCCTGAATCAGGCGATAAAACATTTAATGAAATTTTTTATAATAAGCGCAATGGATTTATGTCATTTGGACCGGAAAGTGGATGCGATACTGATGGAAAAAACATATTTTTTAATCTTGGCGGGGGATATGTTCTTCTTCCCAAAAAAGAAAACGTTGATGTTGATGATCTTGAACGATTTAAAAGCGGTGTTCCTATTTGTGGAAAATTTATTGTAAACGATAAAAAATTAATTGCTGTAGAACGTTCAAAAGGAATAATAACCGTTGCAGACGTTTCGGATGTTTGCAATCCTAAATATATAGAAAAAATCATGATTTCTTCTTCATGTTCAAAGCCCGTGATTGTTGATAAGAGAATATTTATTCCCGCTTGGCACGATGGCTTATTGGAACTTGTTCTTTAAAAAAGTAATTGACAAAAGTAATTATATTTCATATAATTTATGTGTTCTTTTAAGAACTTGCGGATCAAGCATGCAGGTATGGCGGAATTGGCAGACGCGCACGGTTCAGGTCCGTGTGAAAGCAATTTCATGCAGGTTCAAGTCCTGTTACCTGCACCAGACCCGAGAGAATTCTCGGGTCTTATAAAATAAAAACTGCGAAAAGAAATAGTAGGTTTTTTGCTTTTGTTAGAGAGAGAGCGGTTGGTGAAAGTTCTTAATGCAAATTCTGAACCCGTCTTTGAGTTGTAAGGCTGAATATTTAGGCTTTATCGGGATCTCCCGTTACAGAGAGTTGAGTGCGGCCTTTTGACCGAATTCAGGTGGTACCGCGGAATTTATTTCGCCCTGAGTTGTTAAAACAACTTGGGGCATTATTTTTTTATTGGAGGTTTTTATGAAATTAGAAAAACTTGTTGGGGATCGTTTTAAGGACAGACCTTCTGAGTGCAGTGTTGACAGCCATGCTTTAATGGTGCGCGGCGGTTATGTAAAATACGTTGCAAACGGTATTTTTTCGTCATATATGCCCCTCAAACGTGTTACGCGTAAGATTGAAGAAATTATGCGACAGGAAATGGATGCTATTGATGGCCAGGAAGTACAGTTTCCCGTTGTAATGCCTGCAAATATCTGGGAAGAATCAGGCAGATATAATAGCATAGGTAAAGAACTTATGCGTTTTTCAGACCGTAATAACAGTCCTCTTGTTTTAGGAATGACCCATGAAGAAGCGGCTGTTCATCTTGTGCGTGAATATGGTCAGAGTTATGCCAAATATCCTTTTATGATCTATCAGATCCAGACTAAGTTCCGTGATGAAGCACGTCCGAGAGCAGGGCTTATTCGTGTGCGTGAATTTACAATGAAAGATGCATATTCATTCCATACAAGCCAGGAAGATCTTGAACAGTATTATGATAAATGTTATAAGGCATATGAAAATATCTATGCTCGTGCCGGTGTTCCTGAGGTTATTGCTGTTAAATCTGACTCTGGTATGATGGGCGGTAGTGTTTCCCATGAATTTATGCTTTTAACACCTATTGGCGAGGATTCGATTGCAATTTGTACAGAGTGCGATTATAGAGCAAATATGGAAGCCGCTGATAATATTGTTGAAGAAGTTAATAATGAGCCTTCAAAGGATCTTGAACTTATTCATACTCCAGGAAAAGAAACTATTGAAGAAGTTTGTGAATTTGTAAAACTTAATACAAAAGATGCTTGCAAAGCAGTTATTTATCAGCGTAATTCTGATGATAAATACATTGTTTTGTTTATTCGTGGCGATCTTGAAGCCAACGAAACTAAACTTACAAACTTTTTAGGTTTTGATATTCATCCTGCTGTTGTAACAGAAGAATCAGGTCTTTGTGCAGGATATTGCGGACCTGTTGGAATAACACAAGATGCCATCGTTTTATATGATGCTTCTTTAAAGGGAAGAAATAACCTTGTTTGCGGTGCTAATAAAGTTGAGTATCATTATACGGGGCTTGATATGGAACGCGATGTAAAAGGTGCTGAATATCATGATTTTGCAAAAATACAAGAAGGTGGAATTTGTCCTAAGTGCGGTAAAAAAGCAATTACTGTTTCACGCGGTATTGAAGTAGGTAACATATTCCAACTTGGAACTAAATATACAACAACAATGGGTATGACTTATCTTGATAATGAAGGTAATAGTAAACATCCAATTATGGGTTGCTACGGCATCGGTGTAGGTCGTCTTGCTGCTGCTATCTGTGAAGCACATCATGATGACTATGGTCCTATTTGGCCTATGTCTGTTGCTCCTTGGCAAGTGCATCTTTGCGCAATGCGTGCCGATGATCCCGAAGTTAAGGCTTTTGCTGATAATCTTTACGATGAACTTCAGAAAAAAGGAATAGAAGTTATTTATGATGACCGTCAAGTTAGTGCGGGCGTTATGTTCTCTGATGCCGATCTTATTGGTGTTCCCGTTCGTGCAATCGTAAGTCCCAGAAATCTTAAACAGAATGTTGTTGAGATCACTACAAGAGATAAGAGTATTAAGACAACTGTTTCAACGGAAAGTGTTGTTGATGAAATTATTACTCTTGTAAATAAACTTAAATAAATAAAAGATCCGAACTTTTGTTCGGATTTTTTTAAAAAAGGTGATTATATGAATTATCGCAAAGACAAATATGGAAACGACCTATCAATACTTGGGTTTGGTTGTATGCGTTTTCAATATAAATTAGGAAAAATTGATTTTGAGAAAGCTGAAAAGCAAATTTTAAAAGCAATAGAAAACGGTATAAATTATTTTGACACTGCTTATATTTATCCCGGAAGTGAAGCGCTTTTAGGCGAAGTCTTGGAAAAAAACGGTGTTCGTGATAAGGTTTATATTGCCACTAAACTTCCACATTATTTAATTAAAAGTGTTGATGCTATGGAAAAACTTTTTAATGAAGAATTAAAACGTTTGCGTACCGATCATATTGATTATTATCTTATGCACATGCTTACTGATACAGATACATGGGATCGTTTAAAAAAGTTAGGTATCATTCAGTGGATTGAAGATAAAAAAACAACCGGACAGATCAAACAAATCGGTTTTTCATATCACGGAAACACAGATGCCTTTATAAAGCTCATTGATGCCTATAATTGGGATTTTTGCATGATTCAGTATAACTACATGGATGAAAATTCCCAAGCAGGGAAAAGGGGCTTAAAATACGCTAATTCAAAAGGCTTGCCCGTAATGATAATGGAACCATTGCGTGGTGGAAAACTTGTAAAAAATCTTCCCGAAAATGCAAAAAAGATATTTAATAGTTATAGTAAAAAAAATACGCCTGCCGCATGGTCCTTTAAATGGCTTTGGAATCAGCCGGAAGTAACGGTAGTTCTTTCGGGAATGAACACTGATGAAATGGTTGATGAAAACATAAAAACAGCATCTGAAAGTTTTGCTGGCGATTTAAATGATGACGATGAAAAAATGCTTAAAGACGTTGTAAAGGCCATAAATGAAAAAATGAAGGTAGGGTGCACCGGTTGCGGATATTGTATGCCTTGTCCCCAAAACGTTGATATTCCGGGCTCGTTTGCGGCATATAACAGAAAATATGCAGAAGGAAAAATTCACGCACTTATCGATTATTTTATGTGTACTGCTTTGCGTCCAAACTCGTCTGCTGCTTCAAATTGTATAGGTTGCGGAAAATGCGAAAAACATTGCCCACAAAATATAAAGATTCGTGAAGAAATAAAAAACGTTCAAAAGGAATTTGAAGGTCCAATATATAAAATCGCAAATGGATTTGCAAAAATATTCAAGTTTTAAAAAAATGACAAGTATAAACTTGTCATTTTTTATAAATTTATTAACAAATCCAGTAACTTGCTATTATCAAAAAAACTCCCAATAAAAATGATAGTATTGAAACAAGATGTCCCATGTATTGATCAATTATTATTGCGACAAAGTTGAATAAGCCTATGCCGATTATAAAACTACCTAAAAAACCAAGCATCATCCAAGGACTATCTACTCTTACAAAAAATAAAAATATTGCTATAGGCAGAAATAGTGCAATTATTCCCAAAGCAATAAGGAAATAATATCCAAGAGGGTGTTTGTTTTTAAAATCCACATCTGATGTGCTTGAAAAAAAGTTTTTCCAGTTGTTTGGTGGCAACCATTTGGATTTTTTGTTCATGTTTTTACTCCTATTAAAAAAGGCCACGATTGTTTTTTGACAAAAGTGACCGATTTTTGGTGTACCTGACAGGAGTTGAACCTGCGACACCCAGAGTCGGAGTCTGGTGCTCTATCCACTGAGCTACAGATACATGTATTTATTTTACTAAAAAAACATATTTTTTGCAACTGTTTTATTATTCTCTTGCAAAAAATAGAAAAAAGAAGTACAATAGTGTTATAAAATGTTTTTTGTGAGGAAAAAATGAAAAAAGGATTATTGATTTCATTTGAGGGAACAGATGGTTGCGGTAAAAGCACGCAAATAAGATTGTTATCAGATTATCTGAAAAATAAAGGCAGGGAAGTTGTTGTTTCACGGGAACCAGGTGGTTGCAGGGTCGGTGAAAAAATCCGCAAAATTCTTCTTAGTGCTGAAAATAGTGAGATTTCACCTATGTGTGAACTTTTTCTTTATGAAGCAGCGCGCGCACAACATATGCATGAGGTTATTGAGCCTGCACTTGAAAGCGGCAAAATAGTTATTCTTGATAGATTTATTGATTCTACTTTTGCCTATCAGGGGTTTGGGCGTGAACTTGGCGAAGAATGTGTTGACTTCTTTAACAGATATGCAATTAACAGCAAATATCCCGATGTTACGCTTATGCTTGAACTTCCGCCCGAACTTGCATTTAAACGTAAAGGCGGTAATGATACAAAAGACAGAATGGAAATGGCCGGTGAAAGTTTTTTTGCACGAGTAGGTAAAGGTCTTCAACGTGCGGCGGAAAAATACCCTGATAGAATTATAAAAGTAAATGTTGAAGGAACTTGTGAAGAAACGCATGAAAAAATATGCAAAATTATAAATAATCTTCTGGAGAAATAAAATGTCAGATAAAAAAGTTATAATCATTGATGAAACGGCAGATGACGAAAAAGAATTTAACCAAGAAGAATTTGAAGAAATACAAAGAAATGAACGTCTTGAAAAAATTTTCAAAGCGCAGAAAAGATTTAACGGCGGATTTTGGTATTATTGTTCTAAAGTAACAAATATTCTTGCTATTTTAGGTATAATGGTTGGTATGCTCCTTGAAAGCGGAGAAATTTTTACCGTTTGCTTAATAGTTATGCTGATAAGTTCAATAATTAATTATATTTTTTATAAATAAAAAAGCCTCAGATTGATATGGACCCAAAAGTTTAGACAAAATAACAATTAAATAATTTGTGAATGAGTTCGGTATTGTGCCGGACTCATTCCTTTTAAATTCAAAGAAATTCGTTCGTTGTTGTAATAGTAAATATATTCATTAAGTTTATCAATGAAAGCGTTAACACTTTCAAATTTTTCACCATAGTACATCTCTACTTTTAATCTGCCGAAGAAATTTTCCATAGCACCGTTATCCATACAGTTACCCTTTCGGGACATACTTTGTTTTATGTTATGCTCTACTAACAATCGCTGATACTCTGAGTGCTGATACTGCCATCCTTGATCAGAATGGAATAATGGTGTTGCATCAGCAGGAAGTTTTTCAAATAATCTTGCAAGCATTTCTCGTATTTGCCATAAATCAGGACTTGTTGAAATAGAATATGCAACTATTTCTCGGTTGTACAAATCCATAACAGGCGAAAGATATACCTTTTCATCACCAACTTTAAACTGAGTAACATCTGTGGTAAGTTTTTCAAAGGGTTTGTTCGCTTTGAAATCACGATTAAGATAATTGTCCGCAACTTTACCAACTTCGCCTTTGTAGGAATGATACTTTTCGTTTTTGCGTGTTTTTCCCTTTAAACCAAGGTTTCTCATCAGTTTTTGTACTGTTTTATGGTTGAGAGTATATCCTTTTGCTCGCATAATTGCCAAAATTCTGCGATAACCGTATCTACCTTTATGTTGAGTAAATATTTCTGTAATCTCTTTCTTTTCAACTTCGTACTTGTCTGTGTTTTGATGCTTCAGATAATAGTAGAACGTACTTCGAGCCAAGCCTGATAATTGCAGCAAGTCATTAAGCGGATATCTTTGCCTTAATTCAGAGATTATTTCTGCTTTTTGCCGTTCTCTCGCTCTTCCGCAAGAACTAAGGCACTCAGTTTTTTTAAGTACTCTATCTCCATACGAAGACGTTGATTCTCTGCAATCAAATCTTCTTCAACTTTTTTATCGAGTTTAGGTGGTCTGCCTCTCCTCGTTCCGCAAGCTCTGCCTCGTCTTTCTTTCATAAGACCTTCGGCTCCTTCTTCTAAATATATGCGTTCCCATTTTTTTACAAATTCATAGTTCTTTTCATGTAAATGCGGAAAATACTTCCGCATTGTTTCATGATAGCCTAAATGGTTATTTCGCATATCCATTATAACAGATATTTTAAATTCTGCACTATATCTTTTTTGTTTTTGTCCCTTTTTTACCATAAAAAATATGCACCTCCAAAAGTGTCTAACTTTTGGGGTGCATATCA
>JAZULU010000146.1:0-4558 GCA_045603265.1 Clostridia bacterium | reverse complement strand
AGAATTTCGGGACAGAATTCATTAAGTTCATCGTAAAGAACATTGTGTGTTATTGCAATAAGCGAACCCGTTTCTGCGGCAAAAAGATCAATGTAATAGTTTTTCGAATGAGGAATATTATAATAATTTTTATCAATGGCACTTGTACCGTAATAGCCAAGAAAATGAGCAGAAACGCCCCAATAAGTTTCTTCACAGATCAAGAATATTCCGTTTAATATGTCAGGTAAAAATCTACCTTTATGTTCTAAAATTTCTGCCTTAACAAGGGCAGAAAGAGCGCGTCTTCTTTCAAAAAAAGGCGTTTCTTGCTTTAATCTGTTCCCTTCGCTTTTAAATGCCATAAAATCCGTTGCAAGAATTAAAGGCCAAGAAAAATCAAGATATTTTTCGCCTTCTTTTATAAATTCTTCATCAAATTTGCTTTCCCAAAAAGCTCTGTCAGTGGCAGGTGGAAATATTCGACTTGAAAAATCATAATCCGAAACGTTATTATTCTTTAACCATTCTCTAAACATATTTTTTGCTCCTTATAAAAATTTTTCTTTATATAAATCTGTATAAATCTTATCTCGAATAACACAGCCCGGAGTACTTCCTGCACGCATAAGCTCGGTGCATTTTGAGCAGGCAATGCATTGTTTCTTTATATCAATCTTACCTTCTGTTAAAATCTGTTTTGCAAAGTCAGGGTTTGCAAATATCATTCTTCCAAAGCCCGCAAAAGCAAAATCATTATTTTTAATATATGCCGCAGCAACATTGGGTGAAGCTGCACCAAGATATGAAAGTCCTGACGAAATTAATGGCATATCGGGCACTTCTTTTTGAAGTTCTTTAATGCCGTTAAGCATACGAGCAACGCCTTCTAAAGGATGTTCTTCCGCCTCATATCCGCCTTTAGCAAAAGGACGGTTCACATGTGGATTTACATACGGATTACCCATTGTTATATTTAAAAGTTTTACGCCCATGTTGTTGAGAATTTTAATTAGTTGCTTTGTTTCCGTTAGATCAACATCAAGAGTCCCATCCTGTTTCATGCCGAAACCGTAAGGATGAGCAAAACCATCATAAGCATTAAGACGCGATGAAACAATAAAGTTTTTATCCGTAACCTGCATCGCACCTTCGATGCTTTCCCTTAAAAGACGTGTTCTGTTTTCAAAACTTCCGCCGTAACGGCTGTTTTCTCGTGTAAAAGCCGAAAGAAGTTCACTATTTAAGTATCTGTGACAACATTTGATATCTACACCATCAAATCCTGCTTTTTCTGCAAGCGATGCCCCTTTTATAAGCATATCACGAACTGTATCAAGTTCATCATCTGTAATAATTCTGCTTTTATCGATTGGATTATCTTTTTCAAAAATAGGATTGTTATATGCAATTATCGGTGCAGGTATACCTTCCGGTTTTGAATATCTGCCCGAATGAGTATCCTGCATAATAATAAGTGGTGCATATCCATTTTCTTTTATTGCCGTTTCACGAATCATATCGTTTAACTTTTTAAAAGAATCAACGTTATCTTCACGAATCCACAACTGACGGGGATTTGCCCGCGCAACCTCCATACAAGCAGTTGCTTCAAACCATATAATGCCCGCACCGCCTTTTGCGAAACGAAGATATCTGCGAATAGTAAGTTCATCAGGCTCACCGCTTCTTAAACCATCACAACCTTCCATTGCTTGGCAAACAAGACGGTTATATGCCTTATGCCCTAAAATTTCAAGCGGCGCTTTTAATGACGAAAGATCATCACTATAAGGTAATAAATTTCCTAAAGCACTGTTTTCATTATCAAATTCCTCTTTACTCAAGTATACTTTTCTGTTCATGATTTTCACCTCTGTAAATATCATAACTCCGAAAAATTGTTATTTCAATTTAAATCTAGTTATTTTTTATGTAAATCTTGCTTTTTTTCTAAAAAATGCTATAATTGATATGTAAATCTTGCTTCAACTAATAAAACTAAGCAAAAATTACATAGATTTTTAAATACCGATATGTTAAAAATGTTATGGAGTGTGATGAGCATGCATGGAGATATCATTGAAGATGCTAAATTTCTTGAAGGATTGAGCAGTTATGCAACCCATAGCCATAATTGTTATGAAATTATTTATATAAAAGAAGGTAATTTAAGCATCAACATCAGTGACAAACAGTATGACGTAAAAGCACCTTCACTTATATTTGTAAGTAAACTTGAACAACATTCACTTTCTGTAAAAGGCAATGCATACAAACGCTATTATCTATGCATCTCACCTATTCTTGCAGGAAACATGATAAGAGATTATTCATTGTTGACTGTTCTTTCAAACAGACCTGAAGATTTTTGTCATATTCTTGACGTAAGTTTAGTTGAAAAACAAATGGATAAAATATTTTCAGATCTTATTTTCGAGCATGAAAACCAACTGCCGTACTCCACAGAAAGACAGACTTCACTTTTATTGGAACTACTTATAACCATATACAGATTAAATCCCAATCTTTTTTCAAACGAAAATGATAAAAGCATTTCAGTTATTTGGAAAATACAGTGCAGGCTCGAACAAAACTGCAATGAACATTTTACTTTAGCCTCTCTTGCTGAAGAATATCACATGAGCACTTGTTACCTTTCTCACTTATTTAAAAAGGTTACGGGATATCCTTTAATGCAATATCTGACAATGTGTAGGCTTTCTCTTGCGCGGCAACTTTTATCAGAATCAAATCTATCTATAACTGACATCGTTTATAATACCGGTTTTTCTGACAGCAGTAATTTTGCAAGACTTTTTAAGCGTGAAATGAATCTTACACCAAAGGAATTTAGGAGGAAATATAAAAAATGAAAAGTATTTTTTTAGGTTCAAAAAACAATCTTAATATTTATAAAAGTTGTCTGAACGAATTAATGGTTGAAGCAGAAATGACAAGTGAAGTTTTTACTAAAGACGACGTTATCTCAACCCCTGAAAACTTCAAAAATACGGAATATATATTTTCAACCTGGGGTATGCCCGTATTTACATCTG
This sequence comes from Clostridia bacterium, assembly GCA_045603265.1. Lineage (GTDB taxonomy): Bacteria > Bacillota > Clostridia > Christensenellales > QALW01 > UMGS1322. The sequence continues at coordinate 1,520 of JAZULU010000146.1, read as the reverse complement.
AAGAAATAAAAAAATATCTTCCTAACGTTAAATGTGTTTTTTACGGTGCAGGTACAGTACAAACTTTTGCCCGTCCTTTTCTTGAAAACGGTATAAAAATTTTTTCCGCATGGGGTGCAAATGCCGTTCCCGTTGCAGAATATACCGTTGCGCAGATCATTTTGGCAAACAAAGGCTATTTCCTTGCTTCCAGGATGATAAATAATCCTGAAACACGTCAGGATGCCGCAAAATACGGATATACAATGCCAGGTAATTTTGGGGCAAAAATCGGTATAATCGGTGCAGGAATGATCGGAAAAATGGTTATAGAAAGGTTAAAAGATTTTAAACTGGAAGTTCTTGTTTATGATCCCTTCTTTTCCGATGAAAAAGCAAAAGAAATGGGCGTAAAAAAGACAAGCCTTGAAGAAATCTTTTCAACTTGTCAGGTAATTTCCAACCACGTTGCAAATCTTCCCGCAACCGTTGGAATGTTTACTTATGACCTTTTTAAGTTGATGAAAGATAACGCAGTATTTATTAATACGGGACGCGGTGCTCAAGTTGTTGAAGAAGATCTTATAAAGATTTTAGAAGAAAAGCCCTTTATTACGGCTGTTCTTGACGTAACGCTCCCTGAACCGCCTATTGAAGGTCACCCCTTTTATTCCCTTAAAAACGTTATTCTTACCCCACATATTGCAGGTAGCGCAGGCGATGAAGTTATGCGTATGGGCGAATATATGCTTGATCAGTTTAAAAAGTATAAAAACGGTCAGCCTTACGAATATGAAGTTACATTAAAAATGTTAGAAACAATGGCATAAAATTATGAATAGAATAGTGATTGACGATCTTATTAACGAAATAAAAAATTGCGTTGAGAATCATAAACTGGATACGGGAAAATATGCACGCTGGCTTTGGGGCGATAACAGAGATTTAGGTGTAAACGAATATGGTTGCGCCGATGCGGCAAATATTCTTTACAGTATTGGTTCGTTTCCTCAAGATCCCGATGAACGTGCTTTATGGGTTGATACGCTTCAAAAAATGCAGGATCCTGAAACGGGTATGTTTTCGGAAAAAACTCATCACACGATCCATACAACCGCTCATTGTACCGCCGCACTTGAACTTTTTGATAAAAAGCCTCTTTACAAGTGCAACGCTTTTACAAAATACACAACTAAAGACGGTTTGTATGAATTACTTGAGCAAGAAGTAAATTGGCAGAATCCTTGGCCTCAATCCCATAAAGGCGCAGGCATACTTCCCGCCCTTACAAATACTGATATGGTATCTTTAGAATGGAAAAATTGGTACTTTGACTGGATGTGGAAACATTCTGATCCCGAAGATGGTTTTTTCTTCTTCGGTGATAAGAAAAATGCGCCTTTATATCAATATATGGCTGGCGGTTTTCATTTCATATTCAATCACGAATCAGAGCACAGACCATTAAGATATCCTGAGAAAATAATTGATTCATGTATTTTCTTAATGAAAAACGGTGTAAATAACCACGAACACGGAAG
>JAZULU010000145.1:0-9873 GCA_045603265.1 Clostridia bacterium | reverse complement strand
TCCCAACTCCTTGGCTCACAGAACGACATGGCTACGATCCGACTTCCTTTTTTATTTTTCATATAGATTTTGGGTAAAATCTATAAACCACTCAATCGTTTCTTTCAGTTCATCTTCAGTAAGTTTCTTATTTCCTTGAATATGTGCTACTGCACGCCCTTCTTTCGTTATTCCAATATGATTATTTGGTGCCTGCGTTATTTTGTAGCCTTTATATTCAATCATTGTTCTCTCCCCTTTTATATATTTTAACTAATTAGTTGTACATTAAAACGGACTTTCAAAAAATAATTTTTTCATTCTTCCTCACTCCTTTTCTCTCCGTAACTGCAATAATTATTATCGTTTGTTGCGGTCAATCCATACCAATCTGCAACACATTCCATTTTTTGTGCGTTTTTACTGCACATAACCATGTTGCCTTTGGTAAGTACCTTATGTTTACAATCCTTGCACCTTACCACTTTCACAACATCTGCGGTCGGTTGTTTATCTAACAAGTCTTTAAATATTTGCAATACTCCTTTTACCGCCATTGTTCCATGAGTAAATAAATCATAATACTCAAGGTCTAACTCATCTGCATCAATATACCTTGCCACTACTCCTCACTCCAATCTAAAGCCTGTCCGCAATAACTACAATGATTTACTTTTATATCCGTATGCCTTGAAGCATTGCAATTTGGGCAATAAAACCAATACTTTGAGTTTATTAAAGGTTTTTTCATAAGTTTCGGCTTTTTCGGTATCTGCTTTTCAAGAGCAGATATAGCTTCATTTATAACAATGTTACTTACTCTATAATCTATCCTTTTGCTACGCATTTTTTCTTGGTATTTAAGATCTTTAATTGCTTCTTCAAGTGTCATTCTTCGTCACCGCCTTCTTCTATGATTATTCGCATTGTGTCTCCGTGAATTTTATATCCCAATACCTTTTCTGCCTTTGCAACCGCTTCCGTTATTGTTTCAGCATTTACTTTAATATCAACGGGATAATTGCTATCATAATAATAGGTGTCATTACAAGCCGCAAAACCTTTTATATGAAATTTAAACATTATTCACCACCGCCTTATTTATATCCGTTCCCCTCATATTCTTGGTAAATATATTCAACAACTTTTCCACACTTCTTGCAACGCTTATAAAGTTGTTCGCCATTCAATGAGAAAAACATAGTTGATTTTCTTACAATTTCCCAATCGTGTTTGCAAAATAACTGTTTTAAGAATTTCACTTCTCGCCACCGCCTAACAGTTCAGGGTTATCGTGTATGTTGCCAATGACTTCAACATTCCCAATGTATTCGTTCCATTCCAATTCCCAAAGCGAAACAAAATTATCATTTTCGCACCAATTATCAAGTGCTATTTGTAATTTTTCTTTTGTTGCTATTCCAAATACCCCTGCTTCAAACTTTATTACACCAAAAAATTCTGTTTTTTCTTCGGTATAATAACAATCATCAACATCTGAACACTTTACAATATCCCCCTCAAAAATCTTCGTGCCGTTCTTGTCGGTTAAGCCTGTGTACTGTCCTATGGTTTCATATTGACATTTATAAACATTATTACCTTTTTCATCACCTATAAGGGCGGTTTTGCAATCGTGCATATACCCTAAATCAATATAACCATATATCCATTTTGGATTTTTGATAATTTTTCCTGTCATACTACTTTTAGTGTTTGGCTCTGTTTTCGCCCTAAACAAAATCTCTCTCATTCTTCCGTTACCTCGCTTTCAACATAGCACCAACTCTGTGGCGGTCTTTTAACCTTATTTAAGCAAATATGTCCGTACTCGTTTGCTTCTGTTCCATCTGCAAACAATTCACTACCAAAGGGGCATAAAGGGCAATAGTGGTCTTTATCTATACAAGGGTTCATAAACTCGCCCAACTTTCTCGGCTTGTCATAGATTACAAGGTTGGATATGTGCCAACCGTAACCCATTTTTGCATTTTTAAAATATCTATAAGCCTCTTTATATGACACGCAAGAATTTTCATAATATTCCTTGTCGCCATTGCCGATTGCAATAGCACATAGGGCTTGTTTTTCTACACTTTGAGAATATATTGGGTTTATTACATCACACACAAACTCGCCTATGACTTTGCCGCTTAATATAGTCATATCCATTTTTTCAGCGGTTTCGTAATTGCATTTACAAAGAAGTCCAATACTTTTTAAATTGCCACTCATACCTCGGTCAAGGGATAAACCAAAATCATACTTGCCTTTTGGTTCTGTACAATAGATATAGCACTTAAACGGCACATCAAGTTTCGGCTTTGTTTTTCTAACTTCTATCATCTTTTTACCGCTTGCAATAAGTTCACACCATTTAGGTTGAATTGATATTAAAACTGATTTCATTTAATCACCCCTATCTATTTCGTCATAAAGCATATTTAAGCACTCTCTACATTTAAGATAATCGCCTTTTCGCACATAAATAAATTTGTTAAATAAGGTACAAAACATTTGATTTCTGTTATCTCTTTCACGCCTTAAACACTTTTTGCAGAATAGCCCCATAGGTATATCAACATTTATTTTTGCTTTTACTCTCATCCCTGCTCACGCTCCTTTGTTATCTTTTCGTATAGTTCCAATTCGTCTTTCGATATAGGTAAATTCCAATCGATACGAAGTTCTATATTATCTATAAAAGCCTGCTCATCAAAATCGTTATCGATCACTTTTATTCACACACCTTTAACGTTCTTGTTTTTAATATTACAAAGCGATACTATAACACCGTTTTTTTAAAAGATGATCCGCAAGTTCTTCAAACGTTTCCATATCAGCAATGATCCCGCTATCAACAAGAATATCAATAAGTTTTTCTCGTTCTGACACTTAAAATCGCTCCTTTTTACGCGCTCTTTTTTTGATGTTTTTTCTGTTGTTTTACAAACTCAACCCATTGTGATATAAAATTCATAACGTCTTCATCAGGACGTGAGTTTTTTAAACCATGTGCTTGAAGCACTTTGTTGCTTTTAACATCAAATTCTACCGTTACAAACGGCATATCCGCCTGAATGTTTTTTCTGACAAACATAATTAAAGATTTTCCCTCTGCCATTTTCTTGTCATATCCCATTCTACCAACACAATGTCCAAGCGTTTTGCCCTCAACAACAAGTTCTTCGATGTCCTTTGCCGAAACAATCTGATATGTATTATCTGAAAACTCAAACCGTCTAGCCTTTTCCCCAACTTTTGCAAAAGCAATATATAAATTTTTCCTCTTTTCACGGTCAAGTTTTGCCTTTTGACTTTCATACTCTTGTATGCGCAAATCGTGCATTTCCATAAAGTTAGTAGGATATATATTTTTCGTATCTTTTAAATTTAAACCTAATCCTTTAACCGCCTGAATATAGTCGTTATACAAACTATAATCAATGTCCCGATCTTCGCAATAATCAATAGCACGGTTTATATCTACTTTTGTTTTTCTTAATGCCGGAATGAACTTATATGCTACACGTCTATTATTCAACCCTATATACGCCGCATTTATAGGTAACTGATGATTATACGCATACACGGCAATTTTGGGCCCAAATTTTCGAACTTCTTCTATATTTTTTAATAAGAATGTTCTAAACGCTTTATCCTTTTTGGCTTTGTTTATTAACAAAGTGCTTGCAGGAAGATGTAATTTTTCAAAGAACTCAAGCATAGGGCTTTTACGATATTTGTTCAAATAATCAATAACATCACCGCCTGAATATCCACAATATTTAAATTCATCAATACTTTTTAATAAATCTCCGTTAATGCACGTGCAGAAAAAATTATCATATCCCGTTGATGGAAACCAAATGTCAAAATCTTCCTTATAAAATGTTTTAATTGGGTATCCGCAAGAGCGCGTAAAACGATCTTCTTTTTTAAATACTACGGTATATCCCGCCATAAAGTAATATATAATGTTTTTTATCCACGTTTTGGTTTCACCGGTTCCACGTCTGCGCACTTCAGTGATTCTAACACCATCTTTTTTATATCTGCGCATCCCAAATGCACGTTCAATAATCTCGCCCTCAAAATAGCAAATTATACTTGCAAATGTGTACCCAGTACTTGAGGCATGTTCTTCGCCCCACTTTTGCACTTCATCAGGAATATCGTTTGGTATTTTAGTTAATTCCATAACAATCCTCCTATAGCATATCAAAAATTGAAATTTGCATAGTTTCTTCAGTTGGACGTGTTATCTTTTTAACAATCTTTGTTTTAGTTTTTTCTGTTTTATTATTGTTCACCGTTCCGCCTGCAACTTTTTTATTATATTTTTCTGCCGCGATCCCGTCTTCTTCAAAAAAATGAATTGCCCAACCAAAAACAGTATCATCATCAACACAAGCACAATTATTTTCTGCGAGTTTTTTTGCTTCAGCAAATATGTAGTTCCAGCACTGACTTAATGTTTTTACGCCACCGTTTATCTTTTCAATCAAGACCTCACTGGCGTTATTATTCAAGTAATCGAAAATTATCTGTTCATTTTTGTTCTTTACCTCAAGTTTTAACATTTTTTGCTCCTTTTTTTAATTAAACTTCAAGATCCGCAGGATTACAATATAAAAAATCTCCGTATACGTTATTACGTCCTTGAAAATGGTTATTGCGCCTATTACCATTTGTTTGTGAATCATTCCCTTTTATCGGAAATAAACCTTGCCATGATCTGAACACTGATTGATTTAAAATCGCTTTTTGTGTTTCATAATCATCAGGCGCAAGCTCCTCAAGTTTTTTTAATGCTAAACACATTGCATCATTTGTCATTGGCTTACGTATCTTATTACGCATTTCCACATAACTGTTCCATTCTTTTATAATAGGATCCGGAACTTTATTTTTTATAATTTCTTCTTTTTTCGTTTCTTTTTCCTTTTTGGGGTTTCCATCACTTTCAACGCTGTTTTGCTTACTTTTATTTGGTTTTTGCTTGGTCTTTAACGGTTTTAGAGTGAGTTTATTAAGAGTACCTGCCGGAACATCGTTTTTATCGTTTATATCCAGCAACCAATACTCTTCAACCATAATTATTTGTTCACGATTATTGCACATTCTTAAAAATCGCCTTTGAACTCCCGCCGAAGTAATTACTCCAAACATATCAAACACCCTTTTATCAAAAATAGAACGTCGGATACACCCTTTTACTACTTCAGTTATAAAATTGGGCTTACATTCACCATCGACACCATCAGACATCAGAAAGCAAATATCATCATTCCAATCCAAATAATAACCATTTTCCTTATAAACATTGCAAAGAACACAATCAAGAATATACATTCCTTTAGCACCAAACTCTTTTTTCAAAAGTTGGATTTTAGGATCTGTATAAAAATCAACGTCTTTAGGAAAGTAATCTACCCCACTTTTAAGTGGGCGAGACATTTATTTGCTCCTTTCTTTTTTTTAAAACGGACATTCATCGTCCGTTACGTTCTGTAACTGTGTGTTTTCCTCAACCGCCTGAACGGGAGATCCTAAAAACTGAACTTCATCTGCGACGACCTCTGTCGTATATCTTTTTTTACCGTCAGGTCCATCATATGTACGCGTTTGAATACTTCCTCGTACCGCCGCCTGACTTCCCTTTTTTAGATACTTAGCGCAGTTATCTGCCTGTCCACGCCAAACAACAATAGGAATAAAATCTGCTTTATCATCCGCAGTATGTCTATCTACCGCCAAGGTAAAAGTGCACACACTTATTCCGCTTGTCGTTGCACGCAAATCAGGATCCTTTGTCAGCCTGCCTATTAACATTGCAACATTCACTTACATCACTCCATTTCTTAAAATATAGATCTTCTTTTTTTAAATCGGGATAATGTTTTTTTAAATAATCCCAAATTATATCACCAAATAACTGTTTTTGATATTTATCACCAAAATCATATATATCATGGCATTTCCGACAACCGGTTACTATATTCTCCTTTATTCCCAGTCCACCACGTTGCCTGCTGATATAATGCATTTCAGGTAGCCCCGGTTTTTTACAGAAAATACATCTACCGTTATCACGTTCAAAAACTGCTTTTTTCACCGATTGCGGAATATCCGTAGCTTTACTTCTTACTGATTTCATTTAAGCCCCGCCTTTAAAAGTGCCAATTTTTCTGGTGGCAACGTTTCTATATCGCAATTTTCACATTCTTCAACAACTGAATCTATCAATCGCGACATTGTTTTAGAATCGTATGCACTGGATCCATGATAACAAATAATATTTTCATATTCAGGAAAATTTCTTGTCTTTCCCCAAGATTCACAAAACCATCCTATACCGTGTGAGGCCCATATTCTTTCCCATTCGTTTACCGCATTTTCTTTAATCGGAACTATGGTAGAATTACCGCCTAAATCGCGTACAAATTTTCTATACACTTCAATCGGAGGCATGCGTTGTTCTACAGCTAACTTATCTATAAAAACCCAAAGTTGTCTGTTCGCCTCAAGGCTTCGCTTCTGATAGTATCGTTTTATATCAGCTGAATATAGTTTGTTTTCTTTATTAGCGCAGAAAGTAATAGCCGCCTGCGGTCTGTCAATTCTCAGCATAAGCCAGCAACCATCTTTATCCGCATGCCACTTTGCTTTGTCAAAAACAAAACTTTCAGTCATAAAAAATCACTATCGCTATGTACGGCAACACAAAGGACAAAAAAATAGACAGAACACCAAATAGAGTGCATATATTCCATGCAATAGAATTCTCCCTTATTCGCACTTTTCTGCCTTTAAATTTAAAAATATAATCGTTCATTTTTCATGCCCCCTTTGCCTTGATACTTTCTGCTCGAAACTTTGCAACACTGTTTCCGCTTTTATCCATAAGTTCGGCACATAATATGTCGTTTCCGAATCTGTCTCTTGTATATATTATTGAGTTTATATATGCATATTCCACCCAATCACCGCTTAAACTTATTGCCCTTGTAAACGCCATTATCGGGCATTTATTATTAAAGGCTTGTTTTAATTCTCGTTCCGTCATAAGTTCCCCTCCCAAATAAAGCGACGTCTATTCTTTTTATTCCGTTTTACGCTTATATCAAGACCTACGGATGCCGCAATTTTTATAGCCTCATCATCACTCAACTGTAAAAACTCATGTTCAGTAAGATTCAACCGCTTGCTTAATTCTGCTATTGTAATAAAATTGCCGGGCATTATTCTCGATCTTGATGGTTCAGAAACAAACAGCGGACATTTTAACACTTCATAAGAGTCAATTATCCTATTAGACGTTATATTGTCTTTTATTGTCGTCTTATTAGCTTTCCAACCTTTTACGGGGATCCCCTTACTCGACCATGAACAACCGCCTGTAGCCCTATCGCATTTCCAACATATCTGGTTACTCATATTACAGCTTTCTCCCGAAGTTTTTGTAATTTCGCCATACGCTTCTCAAGATCGAGAATATCAATGTTCCATGCCCGGTATGCAACCTCAGTTAAAACGTTTCCTGAATTCCAGGGCAGTCTATTTTCTTTTTGCATAAGATCTTTTGCAATCTTCTTTAATTTATTTGCCGAGGAAAGCGAACATCCATTAAACAATTTGCAAATATCTGTAGTAGAAAGTTCAACTTTACCGTAATACATTTCTATTGCCATTTCAAAATTGGCAGGAGGACTTATTCTCATCATAATTTTTTGTTCCTTTCTTGATTCCAACCCCAAGCGAAGCAATCACTTTGCTTCATTATGTATAAAAGGAAAAACATATTATCTGTCTATGCCATTAACAGTTGTGTAATTTAAAAATTATTTAGGAGGTGCGAAGCAGTTAATTGCTTCGCTTGAGGCTGGTTATTTTATTTATTTCGTACCTATAAAGAAACTACCGCTTGAAAATTTTAAAAATTCTGTTATAATATCATTGCCGATTGGCACAGGAAAGGATGATGACGTTTTGTCAGAATTTTTGAACGTGCCGGTTCCCGAAGGTTAACAAATGATGCTATCGGCACAAATATTTTGCAGTCCTGTTCTGCATAAGTGATTTTTGCCTGACAAGAAGCAAGAGGGACTGTCCTTTTGTGGGAGAATGCATATAATGTTCCTACCATAGAACCGCTTATATGCCCTATCTCTGCAACAGGTTTCGGGTAAACAAAAACAGGAGATAATGTCCGTAACAGATCTGCGGGCATTATTCTTTTTTCGGTAGTTTCTTTATAGGTACGAATTGATCTATAGTTTATATAGAATACGTACTATTCCAACAACCGCCACCACTCAACGCCCAGCACATTTGCAATACGTTTGGCCGCATTCACACTTGGTCTATGTCGCTTGCGTTCAATATGTATATATGAACCTCTTTTTAACCCAACAATCTTTGCCATTTGTGCCTGCGATAATCCTTTTGCTTCGCGCAGTTGTTTTATTTCTGCTGATGTCATATTATTTCCTTTCTTCGCTTTTTTAGTTTTGTTTGGCGACAATTCTTATATGTACGAAAAACAACTTCACAATATGTGAATTTATTTTTCAAAAAAAAGTTTTCCTACAGTTGTCCCATAATAATGCGCGAGTTTTATTTTTATTTCATCTCTAGGAATCCTCAAGTTTTGCTCATACATCGAAAGAGCAGAAACACTTATGCCAACACCTTTTGCAACTGCTTCTTGTGTTTTCTTTCCTCTTAATGTAATAAGTTTTTCTCCTACATTTACATTTAACATATGATACTCCTTTCACCTTTTGTGAAGTTTACGCCTTAATATTATCACATTTCGTGAAGTGTGTCAAGATATTTTTTCACATTTTGTGATATTTTTACATTTTGTGAATTTTTTTATTGACTAATTAGTGTTTTTCCATATATAATAGGCATAAAGGAGGTCTAAAATGAGTAGTTTTAGTATTATTTTACGAAATTTGCGCACATCTCGTGAATTAACCCAATCAGAATTGGCGAAAGCACTTAATGTTGCAAACAGTACTATAAGTATGTACGAAAGTGGTTTACGTGAACCTGATTATGAAACAAAAGAAGCTATTGCTGATTTTTTTAATATATCAATGGAAGCGCTTCACGGAAAAAGAGAATTTGAATACAAATCTCCCATTTTAACCAAAGACACAACCACTTTTAAAGTTATTGGCGAAATTGCCGCAGGTTACAATGGCATAGCAGAAGAATCTTGGGACGGTGAAGAAATAGAGATTCCAAGCAGTTATTTAAAAGGAAGTCGTGAAAATTATTTTGTACTCCGCGTAAAAGGCGATTCTATGTTCCCCGACTATCAAGATGGTGATTGTGTTTTAATACAAAAACAGAGTTCTCTTGATCATAGCGGTCAAATTGGCGCTATTATTTATGATGGTGATTCTGCGACGTTAAAAAGAGTTGAATATGTGCAAGACGAAGATTGGATGCGCTTAATCCCTTTAAATTCTTTATACCCCACAAAAAAAATAATCGGCTCCGACCTTGAACAATGTCTTGTTTTAGGTGTGCCGAAATTATTGATTAGAAAGATTGATTAACCTCTTTGTTATTTGCAGAATTGAATTAAAAATATGAAGAAATTTTATATATATATTTTTATTACAATTATTATTGGTTGTTTTAGTTATACTATATTTGCACATCCCGGCAGAACGGACTCAAACGGTGGCCATTATGATCGCTCTACAGGTAAATATCATTATCACAATGGAGACTCCAATTCAATTGGAAACAATAATAGTAACAATTGCGACTATAATTATGACTATGACTATGATTATGATTCTAATAATAATTCTTCAAGTAATAATAATTCTTCTAATTCAGAACACCACTCGAATAAATCAATAGTCATTA
>JAZULU010000144.1:0-2910 GCA_045603265.1 Clostridia bacterium | reverse complement strand
AAAACTTCAAGGAGAATTTTATGGGCAAATTATATTTAGGTTCTGATTATTATCCGGAAGCATGGAAAAAGGAACAAATCGACGAAGATATTTTAAAAATGAAGGAAGTTGGCTTCAACGTTGTAAGAATTGCCGAGTTTGCATGGTTTGATATGGAACCAACAGAGGGCAACTACAACTTTACATGGCTTCACGAAGTCATTGATAAATTAAAGGAAAACGGCATTTCCGTAATTTTGGGAACGCCTTCTGCAACACCGCCCAACTGGCTTTACAATAAATATCCTGACATGGCGGTTTTAAAGGCTGACGGCACAAGAGTTACTCACGGCACAAGGCGCCATTGCTGCTCCTCAAACCCCCATTATATTGAATATTCCTTAAAAATTGCCGAAAAAATGGCTCAGGAATTTGGAAATGACGAAAACGTTATCGGCTGGCAAGTTGATAACGAAATTTACCCCTACGACCATATGGCTTGCGTATGCGAGCATTGTATGAAAAATTTTCACAACCGCATAAAAGCAAAGTACGGCACCGTTAAAAACCTTAACGAGGAATGGAACCTGCACCTTTGGGGTCAGGGCTACGAAAGCATTGATGCTATCCCCGCGCCCATAGGCTGGCACAACCCTCAGCTTAAGCAGGAATGGCATCTTTCAATGGCACAAAACCACGTTGAGTTTGTTCACGCTCAGGCGGAAGTTATCCGCAAGCATTCAAAAAAGCCTATCGGAACAGACACCATGCCTTTTAACTCATTTAACTACCGCGACCTTAACGGAAAACTTGACGTTTCAATGTTCAACCACTACTCTCAGCCTGACTACATGCCCACAATGACTTTTTGGCTTGACTATATGCGCAATTTTTCAAAGATTCCCTATTGGGTAACGGAAACTCAGGCAACGTGGAACGGTGCAACAAGCCAAGGTATGTATGTTTTTGACGATAACTTTATTCACGTAAATTCCTGGATAGCCTATATGTTTGGGGGAAATGCAAATCTCTATTGGTTATGGCGCACCCACTGGGCAGGTCATGAACTTATGCACGGCGCAATTCTTGATTCTTCAGGTCGTTTCACCCATACAAAGAACGAACTTATTAAACTTTCTAACGATCTTAAAAAATCAGAAGAATTTTTGCTTAACACCAAGGTTGAAAGCAACGTTGCATTGACTTTCCAGAGCCTTAACTGGAACATTCACCTAACGCAACAGATAAACACCCAATTAAAGGAAAACGAAAACGACGTTTACGATTTCTATTCTCTAATGCTTAAAGAAGGCGTTCATCCCGACGTTATTGACTTATGCGCAGATATTGAAAAATATAAAGTCATCTTCTCGCCCTTTGCCTATACTCTTGAGGAGGGCAACTTTGAAGAAAAGATAACCAAGTGGGTAAATGATGGCGGAACTTGGGTAGTCGGTCCATTATCTGATATCAGAACGAAGATCGGCACAAAGTACATTCACGCGCCCTACGGATTTTTAGAGAAATTAACAAAAGCATATCAACTTTATATTACCCCCACCGATAACGGCTCATTTACCTGCGTAAACGAACTTGGGGAAGTTGTTAAATGCACAAAATCCTTTGAGATCTTTGAAGATATGGGCGAAAATAATCTTATCACAATTAAAAATGGACACAGTTCCATGATCGGTAAGCCTTGCGCCCTTGAAATTCCCGTTGGCAATGGTAAAGTTATTATCCTTGGCACACTTCCCGAAGAAAAGGAATTAAGAAGAATTATCGCAAAAGCAGTTAAAAACAATAACGGCGATAAATTTGATGTTACGGGAAGCATCGTAGTTGTCCGCCGTGAAGGCGAAAACCATAAGGGACTTATGGTTGCAGATATTTTAGGTGTTGGCGGAACACTTAAGTTTGATGGCAAAATGAAAGATATCTTAACCGACGAAATTTACGATGGCTCTATAACCCTTAAGCCTTTCTGCTCAGCAGTTTTGGTAAAAGTATAAAAATTTAAGGAACCGATTTTTCGGTTCCTTTTTTGTGAATTCTCCATTTTTTAAAATTGACAGCGCACAAAAAGGTGATATAATGGTGTTGAGGTGGTTTTATGACGTTACAAAAAATCGCAAAACTTGCAAACGTTTCCGTTTCAACAGTATCCAGGGCGCTAAATAACTCCTTTGATATCAACCCCGAAACGCGGGAACTCGTTTTAAAAATCGCCGATGAGCAAGGATATTTCCGCGAGAAAAAGCGCGTAAAAATGGAAAACAAACGCAAAAACAGTATTAACGTGGCAATAATCTGCCCCGAAATAATCAGTTCCCACTATTCGGATTTGGTAACCGCCTTAGCCGAAGTCATCCGCGAAAAAGGATCTGACTGCACAGTTTACTATAACGATTTTTCCGAAGAAAAATTACGCGATATTATAAAACGCTCCATTGAAGATTCAAACCACGATTCAATTATCTGCTTTAACAATATTCCCTTTGAAGTGGAAAACGGCAACATTCCCATCGTCTGCCAGAACGGTCTTTCAAAATACTCAAAACTTGTAATCGATTATTCCGTTGTTTTAAAGCAATGTGTTGAACACTTGATAAAAGCAGGCAAAAAGAAGATCGCTTACGCAGGCGAAAGCCACACCGCCCACAAAGAAGTTCACCTTAAAAATGCCCTTAACGAAAAAGGACTTTCTCTTTTTGCTTCCTATAATAGCGACAAGCGTTTCGGCAAAGCAGGTGAAGAATGTGCTTTTGACTTTTTAAAAGATGATGATCGCCCCGATGCAGTTGTCTGCGCCTATGATGAGATTGCATTTGGCTTTATTCACACGTTAAATAAAAAGGGAGTAAACGTTCCTAATGACGTTGCCGTTATGGGCATAAACAACGTGCCCACGTCAGAATATTTCTTTAACGG
>JAZULU010000143.1:0-7910 GCA_045603265.1 Clostridia bacterium | reverse complement strand
TTTGAATTTTTCAATATATGCGTCAGTACCCTTTGATGAATTGTTTGTCAAAAATATATGACCGATGTTAAGTTCATCAAGAGTTTTTAAAAAGTCAAGTGTATATGGAAAAATATTGTCACCCAGGTACACAGTTCCGTCAAGATCAAGCATTACACATTTAATATTCTTCATAAAAAAACCTCTTAATATTATTTTGTATAATGATACCATATTTCCCAAAAAATCGCAATATGAAAAAAATCGTCAAATTGTTACAAAACTATTGCATTTTTCTTCAATAGGTGATATAATAGTCCCATAATGCGAGAAAAAGGGAGAAAGAGTACATGAAAATAAGGCATTTTGCGGTTTCGTTAATAATGTGTGTTGTTCTTATTGTATCAGGCGTATTTTTTGGCGTGCGCACTTACGCTTATGACGTAACCGAACTTACCGCAATCGGCATTGTGGAAACAAACAATACAAGCCTTAACGTGCGCTCAGGTCCCGGTACGGAGTATGAGGTCATTCAAACCGTTGATAAAGGATCAACCGTAAATATTACCGGCATTACAAAAGATACAAATGGTGCTGAATGGTACAGGCTTAATCTGAACGGTTATGTGGGCTATGTTTCAAAACAATTTGTGAAACTTATTGAGATTCCCCAAACACCTGATGAGGCCTTTGAACTTTCAATAGAAAAATTCCCCGAAAGTTATAAGGAAAAGTTGCGTATCCTTCACGCGCTTCATCCCACTTGGAAGTTTACCCCTCTTGAAACAGGACTTACATGGGAAACACTTATGAAAAATCAGTGTGTTCTCGGCAGAAATCTTGTACAGTCGCCCAACGCCTGGAAATCTTATGATGACGGTGCATACGATTGGGAAAACAATACTTGGTATACTTTTGACAGCGGTGGCTGGGCGCAGGCTTGCACCGAAGTTATTTCCTATTATCTTGATCCCAGAAACTTCCTTGATAGTAACGTTTATCAGTTTTTGGTGCTTTCCGATGACGGAACAGAAGTAGATCCTAAAGTTATAAACGAGATACTTAAGGGCGGCTTCATGTATGACCAGGAATGTGATGAAGGCTTAACTTACGCAGAAGGTATTGTAAAAGCAGGTAAAGAAGCAGGCGCATCACCTTATATGCTTGCGGCAAGGCTTGTTCTTGAACAAGGTTCAAAGGGTAACGCTCTTGCACACGGATATGAAATTGACGGCGTAAAATATTATAACCACTTCGATATCGGCGCATACCGCCATGACGGCAACAGCGCCATTTATAACGGTGCATTATATGCAAAGAAAAAAGGCTGGGATACTGCCTATAAGGCTCTTTTGGGCGGTGCACAGTTTTTGGTAAAAAGTTACGTTGGAGTAGGACAGAACACTTTATATCTTCAGAAGTTTGACGTTGTTGATTTCGGCAACGGTTTATACGGTCATCAATATATGACTAACGTTTCAGCGGCAGTCAGCGAATGTGCTACTTTAAGAAATGCCATTGAGGGCGCAGGGGCAGATAAGGGCGAACTTAATTTCCTTATTCCCGTTTATCTTGATATGCCCGAAACGCTTACGCCTCTTCCTTTAAAAACAGGCAGTGCAAATTATCTGTTATCATCCCTTACCGTAAATGGCAAGGACGTTAAGTTTGATAAATATACTTTTACATATGAAGTATTTACCGATGACACACAGATCGAAATAGCGGCAACACCTATAGATAAAGATGCAAAGGTTGAGGGTGTAGGCACAGTAGTTCTTAATGAAGGCATAAACGAATTAAAAGTCACCGTTACGGCTACAAATGGTCTTAAACGTGATTATACGATAGTTATTTCAACTTCAGGCGAAAAGAACTTTAACATTCCTTACAATGCTACAATCGACAGAGTAAACGGTGTTGAAGCAGGTCTTGCACTTTCCGATTTTAAAACAAAAATTGAAGTCAAAGGCTATACGGTGCAATATAAAGATGCTAAAGGCAACGCTAAAGCAGATACCGATATTATGAAAACGGGCGATAGTGTTGAACTGTATTTTGGTGACGTTAAAGAAAGAACGATGCGTGTAGTTGTTTACGGCGATTCTACCGGTGACGGTAAACTTACTTCGGCTGATTTATTAAAGACTCAAAAGAGTATTTTGGGCATCATTACCATTGATGATGCAGTATATTCGGAAGCAGCTGATTTTACAAAGGACGGCAAAGTAAATTCTCGTGATCTGCTGGCTTGTCAGAAGAAAATATTAGGTTTGTCATAAGGAGGGCACTATGAAAAAGTTTATATCATTTATACTCGTAATAATATTTGCACTTTCCTTTATGGCAATAAGTGTAAATGCGCAATGTTCACTTTCGGTTTCTTCTTCAAAAAAGGAAGTGCTTGTTGGTGAAACGTTTACCGTAACTTTCAGTTTTTCCGCTTCTGCACCGGTTGAAAGTGCCGATGCAACCATTCAATTTGACAGTTCAAAGTTTCAATATGTTAAAACCACAGGCGGTCTTGGTAACCTTATGCCTAATCATCAAGGCAAAACCGTTAAAATATCAGACTATGGAACAGGTGCAACGTCAAAAACTTATAAGATCACAATGACGTTTAAAGCATTGGCTGTCGGAAGCGGAACTTTTAGCGTTACATCCAGCGATATTGGTGATGCCAACTTTGAAAGTTTAGGAGCACCTACCGGATCAACAACCGTTTCGGTTAAAGAAGAAAATAAATCAAACAATGCAAACCTTAAGTGGTTGACAGTTCCCTCAGGATGTAAACTTGTGCCTGCATTTAATAAAAATACCACAAGTTATACTTGCACAGTGCCTTATTCGGTAACATCTTTCCCCATGGATTGGGATGAGGAAGATAAAGATGCAACGTCATCCGTAACAAAATTGCAGACCTTAAAAGTCGGCGAAAACAGCAGAACTGTAACAGTAACGGCACCTGACGGAACAAAAAAATCATATACGGTTAAGATCATAAGGGAGCAGGGAACAGAAACACCTACACCTACTTCAAAACCTGATGTAACTCAAACACCTACACCGACTCCTACTGCGGCGCCTATAACCGTAACAGTTGGAGAAAGTCAATATACCGTTTCAGCAGCAGTTACGTTGATTCTGCCCGACAATTTCAAAAAAGAAATAATCGAATATGATTCACATCAGGTAGAAACTGCTGTTTTAGGCGATGTTCGTCTTATGCAACTTTTCGATGGCTCAAGAGATCATTTCTATATTTATGATAGTGTGGAAAAAAGTTTTACACCTTATAGAAATATAGTAACCATGGAAAAAGAATATATTATTCTTGATAAAAAGCCGGAACTTTCCATTAATTTAAAGGAAGAACATATCGTTATCGGCAACGGTGAGTATGTTGGATGGTCCTCAGAAAAGTTTGGTGAGGGATATTATCTTCTTAACGTTGTAAACAGTGAAGGTAAAAATTACTTTGCCCTCTATTGTAAGGAAGACGGAAGCATTCAAAAACTTTCTCAAAATCTTCTTGAAGGCAATAATATCATAGTACCAAGCGAAAGCGCAACACCTACTGCAACGGCACAAGCAACACTTGAGCCTACACCTACCGCAGAAGCCAATATAAAAGAAAAAAGTTTCTTTAAAATGGATCCGTTATATATTGGCCTTGCAGCGTGCATAATTATCTTAATAGCGATCATAGTAGTTATTATTGTGCTTATTGCAGGCGGTAAAAAGAAAGGCGAAAACAAGCACGATTGGGGCTTTGAGGAAAATAATTCCTATAATTTTGTTGTTGAAGACACTTCTAAAACAGAAATTTTACCTGAAGATAACGGTGACGACGATTTTGAATAACTATAATTATCCTGAAGGCAAGGCTTTCAGGATAATATTTAATAGGGGGAAATATGGAGCATTTATATACTGAAGAAGGTCAATTTTTACCTGAAATACCTTGGAACGTTTATCCCAGACCACAATTAAAACGCGATTCATTTTTCTGCCTTAACGGACAGTGGGACTTTGCATTTTCGGAAAACTTGCCTGAAATTTTTGACGAAAAAATAATTGTACCTTTTGCGCCTGAAAGTTTGTTATCGGGAATTTGCCGTAATAAAGAAGACGGTGAAAAACTCTTTTATAAAAAAGAGTTCTCATTGCCTGAAAATTTTGTAAAAGATAAGGTTTTTCTTCACTTCGGTGCGGTTGATCAGATCGCAACAGTATATCTTAACGGCGAAAAACTGGGTAAAAATTTTGGCGGATACAATCATTTTTCTTTTGATATAACGGAACTTATTAAAGAAAATAACGAACTTATAGTCGAAGTGCAAGATGATCTTGATAAAGCATTGCCATACGGTAAGCAATGTAAAAAGCGCGGCGGAATGTGGTATACTCCTACGTCAGGCATATGGCAGACCGTTTGGATCGAAAGCACACCCCAAAATTTCGTTGAGGACATTTTAGTTGATTTTGATGCGCTTAGCGCAAAAATAACGGTTAAGGGCATCCAATCGGGACAGATAGTTTTTTCTGATAAAACTGTTCCGATAGAGAATGGTATTGCATATTATTCGCCCGACAATATGGAAAAATGGTCCCCCGAAAATCCAAAACTTTATTATTTTACTGTTGAAAGCGGTGAGGATAAAGTCGAAAGTTACCTTGCCTTTAGAACTCTTGAAATTAAAGAGGTAAATGGGATTCCGCGTCTTTGCCTTAACGGTGAGCCCTATTATTTCAACGGCGTTCTTGATCAGGGATATTTTTCTGACGGCATATTAACCCCGGCAACGGAAAAAGGCTTTGAAAAAGATATTCTTTTAATGAAAGAAGCGGGCTTCAATATGTTAAGAAAGCATATTAAGGTTGAGCCTGAACAATTCTATTATGATTGCGATCGCCTTGGCATGATCGTTTTCCAGGATATGGTAAATAACGGCGAATATTCTTTCTTTTTTGATACGGCGTTGCCTACCGTCGGCTTGCAGAAAATTTGCGATAAGTTTTTGCACAGAGATAAGAAAACTCGCAGATATTTCAGGCGTGCAATGACAGAAACGGTAACAAGCCTTAAAAATCATCCTTCCATTTGTGCATGGACAATTTTTAATGAAGGCTGGGGACAGTTTGAAAGCGATAAAATGTATGAAGAATTAAAAAATCTTGATGATACGCGTTTTATTGATTCTACTTCAGGCTGGTTTAGAAACAAACTTTCTGATTTTGAAAGTCTGCACATCTACTTTAAAAAATTGAAGATCAAAAAGAGTAAAAAACCCATATTTATTTCTGAGTTCGGCGGTTATGCTTTAAGTTTGGAAGATCACGTTTTCAATACCGAAAATGAGTACGGATATAAAAAATATTCCAATATCGAAGAACTTAACAATGCTGTGTTCTCTCTTTTTAAGGATGAATTGTTGCCTCTTGTAAAAGAAGGATTATGCGCATCTGTTTATACGCAACTTTCCGACGTTGAGGACGAAACCAACGGTCTTGTAACCTACGACAGAAAGGTGAAAAAATTCGATCCTATATTAAAAGAAGTGTGTCAGGCTCTTTATGAGGAAATACGAAAATAATTCTTGATTTAAAAGGAAAAATGTAGTATATTATTTATATATTTTTGTAAGGAGAGTTGTTATGAAAAAGTTTTATAAAGAATTTAAAGAATTTATCAGTCGCGGAAACGTATTGGACCTTGCAGTTGGTGTTATCATTGGTGGTGCATTTCAGTCAATCGTAAAATCACTTGTTGATGACGTTATAACTCCCGTTATCGGTCTTATCTTTAAGGCAGATTTTAAGGATCTTGCAATCAATATCGGCGAAAAAGTTGATCCGGAAACAGGCAAAACGTTAATGGATGAAGCAGGAAACGTTGTGTATGAAGTAAGCATCAAATACGGCGCATTTATTACTGCGGTTATCAACTTCATCATCATGGCATTTGTTATCTTCCTTATTATTAAGTTCGTAAACAAGCTTATGAACCTTGGTAAGAAGAAAGAGGTTGAGGAGCCTAAAGCACCTACTACAAAGAAATGCCCCTATTGCATGAGCGAGATCGCTATCGAGGCAACACGTTGCCCCCACTGCACATCTGAGATTAAAGAATAATAAAAAAATCACGAACAAGCTTTATTAACTGTTCGTGATTTTTTATTTCTTTCTTTTAGGATATAGTTCCTTTG
This sequence comes from Clostridia bacterium, assembly GCA_045603265.1. Classification (GTDB taxonomy): domain Bacteria; phylum Bacillota; class Clostridia; order Christensenellales; family QALW01; genus UMGS1322. Next base: position 1,722 of record JAZULU010000143.1, on the reverse strand, counting down.
GTCGATCGATCAATCCCAACAAATAGTCAGCCGAAGTGTTGTAATATACAGCCAAGATCCTTATCGCTCTTAAAGGTAAGGGTCTTTTTCCATTTTCGTATTGCGCGTAGTAACTCTGTGATGTTCCTATAATATCGGCAACCTGCTTTTGGGTAAGATCGTTATCTTCTCTGAGGTCACGAATCCTTAATCTGTACTCCATAAGCATCTCCTTTTTTTATATTTTATCATAGTTCATAAATTAACTATTGACAAAAGTTCATATATGAACTAAAATTATTTTGAGTTAGTTCACATATGAACTAAAATTTAAACAGAAAGAAGATTTTATATGAAAAGATTCTTATCATTAATATTATCTGTTGCGATAATATTATCATGTATCGGAATGGCTAACTTCAGCGTTAGTGCTGAGGCACAGTATACGATGAATCTTACGGTTTCAAATGTAAAGGGAAAACCAGGTGAAACCGTAAAAGTTGATGTTTTGATATCGGAAAACCCCGGTATTGCATCACTTAAATTTGACATTCAATATGATAGCGTGCTTACGCTTACGGATATTGAATTCAATACTTCATTCGGCTCAATGATAACGGCACCTACGCCGTACACAAATCCGCAATCAATAACAATGATAAGTCCGCTGGCGGATATTACTGCCAACGGAACTTTTGCTACGCTTACTTTTGTAATTGATGAAAATGCGGAAGATAATTATACGGCAAATATTACCATTACTTTTGAGGAGGACGATATTTATAACGGTGAATATGATCCCGTAGGTATGATCGTTACAAACGGCAGTGTAACGGTTTATCATAGGATTCTTGGCGATATTAACGGTGATAACAAAGTAAACACCAAAGATGCCAATGAATTGTTCCGCTTTGTTGCAGGCTGGCCCGTTGAAGTCGGCGATGCTGTTCTTGACGTAAATTATGATGGCAAGGTAAACACAAAGGATGCTATCGCCCTTTTCCGCCACGTTGCAGGTTGGCCGGGCGAAATTGGCCCTAAACCCACTCATATCCACACTATTACCGCGGTAGAGTATAATGCACCCACTTGTACGGAATCGGGTAACATTGCATATTGGTATTGTGCTGATTGCGGTAAGTTCTTCGGGGAAGAATCAGCAAAAACTGAAATTAAACTTGAAGATACTGTAATAGATAAAACGGGGCACGCTCTTTCACACGTTGAATTAAAAGAAGCAACGTGCACAGAAAAAGGCAACGTTGAATATTGGAACTGCGAAAACTGCGGTAAAAATTTCTTGGATGAAAATGCAGAAAATGCTACAGAAAATGTAATTATTGCTAAAAAAGGTCATTCTGTTGAAAAAGTAACCGAAAAAGCGGCAACTTGTACTGAAAACGGTAATATAACCTATTGGCATTGCGTTTCTTGCGGCGGAAACTTTATAGATGAAACTGCAGAAAATAAAATAGATAATACCGTGATCACGGCAACGGGACACGCTCTTTCATACGTTGAAGCAAAAGAAGCAACGTGCACAGAAAATGGCAACGTTGAATATTGGTACTGCGATTCCTGTAAGTGCTATTTTAAAAATGAGGAAGCAACCGAAAAATTCAATAATAATCAATGGATAATCAATGCTCTTGGCCACGGCGAAAACTTAAAACACGTTGAAAAAGTTGACGCAACGGTAGAAAAAGAGGGCAATATTGAATATTGGCATTGCGAAAAGTGCGA
>JAZULU010000142.1:0-3400 GCA_045603265.1 Clostridia bacterium | reverse complement strand
TGATCAAAAAGACGAAAATGGGCAGAAAATTACCGTAATTACTAAAAATTTTACTAAAGATTTCTATATTTCGCCCTCACATTGCTTGACTGTAGGCTCAATACAGAATATAATAGATGCGTATTTAAAAGAAAACGGCGGCGAAGTTGATTATATTCACGAGCCTGAGCAAGTTGAAAAAAATGCTCAATCAGACAATAGCGTGGGAATTCTTATTCCTGGTCTTGATAAAGGCAATTTGTTCCCTGCTGTTTTAGAAAACGGTGCACTTCCCAGAAAAACCTTTTCTATGGGCATGGGCATTGATAAAAGATACTATTTTGAAGCAAGAAAAATTAAGTAGGAGATAAAAAAATGATAAAGATCGTAAAATTCGGCGGAAGTTCCCTTGCCGATGCAAAACAGTTTAAAAAGGTAAAAGATATTATTTTTGCTGACGAATCACGCAAATTCGTTGTTCCCTCAGCACCGGGCAAAAGAGATAAAAACGATGAAAAGGTAACCGACCTTTTATATAAGTGCTATGCTCTTGCCTCTGCTGAACAGGATACTACCGAGGCTTTTGAAAAGATCGCGCAGCGTTATGAAAGCATTAAGGAAGACCTTAACTTAACAACTGACGTGCGCGCACTTATCAACGATATTAAAGAAAAGGTTGATAGCGGCGCATCCATTGACTATACTGCTTCCCGCGGCGAATATCTTAACGGAATTCTTTTAGCCGAATATCTTGGCTTCAAGTTCATTGATGCCGCAGAAGTTGTTTTCTTTGACGGCAAAGGCGTTCTTGATGCAGAAAAAACAAACACTATTATGGCAAAACGTCTTAACAAATACGGCAAGGCAGTTATTCCCGGATTCTACGGATCACGTCCCGACGGAAGCATCAAAACTTTCTCCCGCGGCGGAAGCGATATTACCGGTTCCCTTGTTGCCCGCGCAGCAAATGCCGATATTTACGAAAACTGGACTGATGTTTCAGGCTTCATGGTAGCAGACCCCAGAATCGTTCCTGAAGTTTCCGCAATTAAGTATATCACCTATAAAGAACTTCGCGAACTTTCATACATGGGCGCATCAGTTCTTCATCAGGACGCAGTTTTCCCCGTTCAGCAAAGCGGTATTCCCATAAATATCCGCAACACCAACGCTCCTGAAGATCCCGGCACAATGATCGTTTCAAAAATCGATCCCGAAACACAGAAAGAAGATATTAAGATCACCGGTATTGCAGGTCACAAAGGCTATTGTGCAATTACCATTGAAAAGAGTATGATGAACTCCGAACTTGGTATCGGCAGAAAATTCCTTGAGATCTTTGAGCGTAACAACATTTTGTTTGAGCATCTTCCCTCAGGTGTTGATACCATGACGGCCGTTCTCAACTCAAAGGCTATTCAGGGCAAACTTGAAAACGTTCTTCAGGCTATTCAGGACGAGCTTAATCCCGATTCAGTTGAGTTTGTTCCAGACCTTGCACTTTTAGCAGTTGTTGGCCACCGTATGGCAAAGAGCGCAGGTCTTGCAGGCAAGATCTTTACCGCATTAGGTAAAGAACATATCAATATCCGTACAATCGACCAGGGCTCAAGCGAAATCAATATCATTATCGGTGTTGATGAATGTAACCTTGAAAAGGCTATCCGCGTTATTTATGACGCATTCAGAAACTGATGAAAAAAAAGTTGGCTGTTGTTTCGGCAATTTTATCAGTCATTATCGCACTTTGTGGAATTTTAAGCGTTGTTACCTTACATAACAACGCTTCATTTTCACCTGAATATGATATGCTCGACCTTTCGCCCCTATTTGAAAAAGAAGTTTTTTCCGACGAAGATTACAAAACGTTCTTTTATCAAACGGGATTGGGCAAATATGCCATTGATAGCATAAAAGATACCGAAACTTTTAGGGAAACTGTTCTTGAGTATCAACAAATATTTTTTAAAAATAATGATTATATCTGCGATAGCGCGGCTATCACTACTTCCATGGAATATTTTGTTTCCGAAAAAGGTTATCTTACCCAAGGCTTTAAGATGTTTCCCGTAAAAGAGGGCTATGTACTTTTAATGGAATCCAGCCATTCCTTCGGGTGGCGCCACGGCCATGCGGGAATCGTTGTCAGCAACAACCGCGTACTTGAAGCCCCCATAATCGGTGAGCCTTCCCAAGAATATTCCCTTTCAACGTGGCTTTATTATCCTACGTTTATTATGTTACGTCTTAAAGATACAAGCGATGAAGATTTAAAGGCAATAGCCGTTGATGCAGAAAAATATTTAAACGGTATCATCTATCATCCCGTTGCAGGCGTTTTCAAAAAAGAACAAGGCAAAAAGCCAAATACTGTTCAGTGTGCCTACCTTGTTTGGTACGCTTTTTATAACCACGGCATTGATATTGATTCCGACGGCGGAAACATTGTAACGGTAAACGACATAAAACAATCCGATAAATTTGAGATCGTACAGATCTACGGCTATGATCCCGATCTGTTTTATTAGAATGGAGGTTTATTATGGTTTTAGAAAGATGGAATGCCGGAGAAATTGAATTTTTCTCTTGCGATACTTACGCTGATCCCTTTATGGAAGTAGACTTTTCAGTTACTTTCACCCATGAAAGCGGTGAAACTTTAGTGCGCCCCGGATTCTGGGCAGGCGAAAACAAATGGTGTGTTCGCTTTTCACCTACTCTTTTAGGTTCTTGGAAGTATGTTACATCATGCAACAATCATGCCGACAGCGGTTTACACAATTTAAAGGGTGAGATCACTTGTGTTCCCTATGAAGGTGATCTTGAGATCTATAAGCGCGGTTTTATTAAAGTTTCTGAAAACGGCCGTTATTTTACTTATAATGACGGTACACCTTTCTATTATTTAGGCGATACCCATTGGCTTATGCAAAGAGAGCCTTTTAACGAGTCAAACGTTGAGGGCATTGATTCCACCTTCAAGTTTATAGTTGACTTGCGTGTTACCCAAGGCTTTACCGTTTATCAATCAGAGCCTATCGGTCTTTCTTTTAAAAACGGCGTTGGCGAAAGAGAAATCAATTTACTTAAGGATATTGACGACAAGTTCAAATACATTGCCGATAAAGGCTTATTGCATTGTAACGCTCAAATCGTATTTGCCCGTGAACTTCAGGAAAAAGAATATTCCCCTGAACTCATAATTAAATTGACTAAAATGTGGGCGGCACGTTACGGTGCATATCCCGTTATGTGGACCATCGCCCAAGAGGTTGACCCTGACCATTATAACTTCTTTGATGTTTCAAGGTGGCCCATCGTTGGCGAAACCTTGTATTTAAACGATTGCTATAAGCATCCTTTAACGTGCCATATGTGTAACCAAACACGTTGCAAACCCGATACAACTATCTGGGGCGAT
>JAZULU010000141.1:0-3525 GCA_045603265.1 Clostridia bacterium | reverse complement strand
CCCACATGCGGCAGCAAAGTTCCATAAACTCAAGATCTTCGGCAAATTTTGTTGAAATAGCATTACCGAAAACAAACTGGGCATTTGTATGAACAAGACCTTTTTCAGCAATGTAAGCAAAATATTTATCTGCTTTCTGGAAAGCGTTTGCATCACCTTTTGAGAATTTACAATCATTAAGATTCCAGTTGTGACCGATAGGCTCTGACTGATAAACCGTAAATCCTTGTTCAACGCGCTTATCAACGATATACTTGAAGTGTGAATCTGTCTCAATATCGCCTGCGTGCTCACCGGCCTTATCAAATTCTTCGGTAAGCATTGTCCAGTGGGTATCACCTAAGTAGAAGAAAGGTGTGCCGTCAGCATATACGAAATATTTTTTAGTAGGATCAACTTTTACAAAACCGTGCTTGTAAATCTCAAGATCGCCTTTATATTCGTTAGCACCGATAGTTCCCGTTTTGCCGTCAAGATTTTTATCGGTTTCACAAACCGTTTTATACTCCCAAACGCCATATTCTGTAGGTGCAAAACGAACTTTAAATATGTTGTTTTCATACCAGAAGGAGGGAACAGTAATGGTCGTACCTGTGTTCTTATTGGTGAAAACTGCATCCATAATAGTATAGAAGTTGTCTGCAGATTTGTTTTCTGTTTCAAAGGTAAGTTCCGTAGCAACCCAAGTTTCGGTAATAACGTCAACCGTTGAAGGATCGATATCAGGTTGAGGAGTGGGCGTTGGCGTTGCTTGATGAGTACTGTTTCCGTCAGTTTTGCTATCGCATGCGGTAAATGCCATAACGGAACTTAGCAATAATATCATAACAAGAACAGATGATAAAAGTTTTTTCATAAAAATTTCCCTTTCTTAAAAAGATTTCTGTTTATTGATATAATATCACAAAATCGTATAGAAATATATGGCAGAATCGTAGATATATATGGTAAAATCGTATATTTACTATATACTAAAATAAAAAAATAACAGTTGCGCAGAGCAAAAAAACTTGTTATAATATTATAAAAAGATCTAAGTAGGTGTGAAAATGTTAAATATCGGATGTCATTTATCTTCATCAAAAGGATACCTTAGTATGGGGCAGGTTGCCAAAGAAATAGGTGCAAATACCTTTCAGTTTTTTACACGCAATCCCCGTGGCGGTGCGGCAAAAGCAATAGATAAGAATGATACTGATGCCTTTAATATTTTTCAAAAAGAAAATGGATTTTCACAAATTCTTGCGCATGCACCATATACGTTAAATCCATGTTCCGATAAAAAAGAAACAAGGGACTTTGCCTATCAGGTATTTTCCGACGATTTAAGAAGACTGGAATTTACACCGGGTCAACTTTATAATTTTCATCCCGGAAGTCATGTAGGGCAGGGGATAGATAAGGGAATTGAACTTATCTGTGATATTCTTGATCAAGTTCTCACTCCTGAAATTACAACGACAGTCCTTCTTGAAACAATGTCGGGAAAAGGCAGTGAAGTCGGCTCGAAATTTGAAGAATTAAAAAGAATAATCGATAACACCAAATTAAGTGATAAACTTGGTGTATGCCTTGATACCTGCCATGTTTACGATGCAGGATATGATATTGTAAGCGATCTTGACGGTGTTTTGGAAGAATTTGATAAAATTATCGGTCTTCACCGGTTAAAAGCAATTCATATAAACGATACAATGAATCCTTTTTCCAGCCATAAGGACAGGCATCAGAAAATAGGTGACGGTTTTATTGGAACTGATTCTTTTGAAAAAATAATCAATCACAAAGCATTAAAAGATATTCCTTTTCTTTTAGAAACACCTAACGAACTTGACGGATATAAAAAAGAAATCGAATTATTGCGCGGATTGTATAAATAAAATTTGACATAAGTCAGAGTATTATATATAATATACACATGTAAAAAAATACCGAAACGGAGAAATTTTCTATGATAAAATCAGATGAACTCAGAAGTAAATTTATTAACTTTTTTCATTCAAAGGGTCATGCTGTAATTGAAGGCGCATCACTTATTCCCGAAAACGATCCCAGCGTTCTTTTTACAACGGCAGGTATGCATCCTTTAGTTCCTTATCTTTTAGGTCAGCCTCATCCCCAGGGAACAAGACTTACTGACGTACAGAAGTGTGTTCGTACCGGTGATATTGATGAAGTTGGTGATGCATCACACCTTACTTTCTTTGAAATGTTAGGCAACTGGTCTTTGGGTGATTATTTTAAGAAAGAAGCAATTTCCTGGTCATATGAATTTTTGACTTCGCCTCAGTGGCTTGGCCTTGATCCCGATAAACTTTATTTTACTGTTTTTGCAGGTGATGAAGATAGCCCCAAAGATACCGAAGCAGCCTCATACTGGATGGCAAACGGTGTAAAGGAAGATCATATTTTCTATCTTCCCAAAGAAAATAACTGGTGGTGGGCAGGCGCTCAGGGTCCCTGCGGTCCCGATACTGAGATGTTTATTGATACCGGCAAACCCAAGTGTTGTGATGAATGTTCACCTGCTTGCGATTGCGGAAAGTATCTTGAAATCTGGAATGACGTTTTCATGCAGTATAACCGTAATGCTGACGGTACACTTTCTGCACTTGCCAAAAAGAACGTTGATACAGGTATGGGACTTGAAAGAACTATCGGTGTGCTTCAAGGCGTTAAGTCAGTTTATGAAACAGACTTATTTACTGCATCATTAGCTAAGATTGCTGAAATTTCAGGCAAGAAGTATGGCGAGAGCGAAGAAATTACAAAGGCGTTCCGCGTTATTGCCGATCATATTCGTACCGCAACATTTATTTTAGGTGATCCCAAAGCAGTTACACCGTCAAATGTTGACCAGGGATACGTTTTGAGAAGACTTATCCGCCGTGCTATCCGTTTTGCAAACTCTCTTGAGATGCCCGTTAATTCAATTATCGAGATCTCAAAGGTTTATATTGAACAGTATAAATCAGTTTATCCCGAACTTGATAAGCAGAGTGCATTTATCATTGAACAACTTAAACTTGAAGAAGATCGCTTTACTCGTACTTTGAAGCAGGGACTTAAGGAATTTGAAAAAGTTTCAAATCAAATGCAGAATGAGGGAAAGACTGTTGTTGACGGTCAAACTACATTCCATCTTTATGATACCTTTGGTTTCCCACCTGAACTCACAGGCGAAATGGCAAAGGAAAAGGGATATACCGTTGATATGGCAGGCTTTGAAGAATGTTTTAAGGAGCATCAGAAAAAGTCATCACAAGGCTCGGAACAACGCTTTAAGGGCGGTCTTGCTGAACAGACAGAAGAAACTGCAAGGCTTCATACCGCAACACACCTTATGCACTCAGCACTCCGCAAAGTTCTTAACGATCCCGACGTTGCACAGAAGGGTAGTAATATTACTTCCGAGCGTCTTCGCTTTGACTTTACTTTTGGAAGAAAGGTTACTCGCGAAGAACTTGATGAAGTTGAAAAACTTGTTAATGAAGCCATCCAGGCTGACGTTGAAATCGTTTGCGA
>JAZULU010000140.1:0-7052 GCA_045603265.1 Clostridia bacterium | reverse complement strand
TAGTTTATTACGGTTCGTCAATAACTCAGGGTGGATGTGCATCACGTCCCGGCACTTGTTATCAGAATTTAATTTGTACCCAAAATAATATTGATTATATTAATCTTGGTTTTTCAGGTAATGCAAAAGGTGAGGATATTATGGCAGAATATATTGCGTCTTTACCAATGAGTCTTTTTGTTTATGATTATGATCATAATGCACCTAATGCGGAGCATTTAAGAAAAACACACGAAAGATTTTTGAAAATAATAAGAGAAAAGCATTCCGACATTCCTGTGATTATGCTTTCAAAGCCTACTCTTAATATAAATGATTATCAGGATAGTGAGCGTAGGCAAGTGATTATTGATACATATAATAAATTAAAGAATGAGGGAGATAATAACGTTTACTTTATTGACGGTTATGAAATGCTCAAAGGTGAGTTCGGAAACGAGTGTCTTGTTGACTATTGCCACCCAACAGATTTAGGATTTTCGCGTATTGCATCAGCGATTTTAAAAGTATTAAATTCAATTTCATAAGATTAAATATACATTTTTGATGCTTTATGCAAAGAAAATGTATATTTTTGCATAAAAAACTGAATATTGTGCATAAAAAATAATTTTTTTAGAATTTTTATGCAAAAACAGTTGACAAAAAAACAAATACTGATATAATAAGCACATAAAATTTGTTTCGGAGGTTTTAGTATGAACAAAGAGAATATTAAAAAAGTTGTTCTTGCTTATTCCGGAGGTCTTGATACATCTATCATCATCCCTTGGCTTAAGGAGAACTATAATAACTGTGAAGTTATTGCTGTTTCAGGTAACGTAGGCCAGGCTGATGAACTTGAAGGTCTTGAAGAAAAGGCTATTAAAACTGGCGCATCAAAACTTTACGTTTTAGATCAGACGGAAGAATATGTTGACGAATATATTATTCCGACAATGAAAGCAGGTGCTGTTTATGAAGATTATCTTCTCGGCACAAGCCATGCCCGTCCTTGCATTGCAAAAGGCTTAGTTGAAATTGCAATTAAGGAAAACGCTGATGCTATTGTTCACGGTTGCACAGGTAAAGGTAATGACCAGGTTCGTTTTGAACTTGCAATCAAACACTTTGCACCTAATATGCCCATCATCGCTCCTTGGAGAGAGTGGGATATTAAATCAAGAGAAGAAGAAATCGAATATGCAGAAGCACATAACATTCCTTTGAAGATAAATAGGGAAACAAACTATTCAAAGGATAAAAACCTTTGGCACCTTTCACATGAAGGAATGGATCTTGAAGATACCGGTAACGAGCCTCAGTATGAAAAACCCGGTTTCCTTGAAATGGGTGTTTCACCGCTTCAGGCTCCTGATAAACCTACATATATTGAACTTGAGTTTGAAAAAGGAATTCCCGTTGCACTTGATGGCAAGAAGATGACGGCAAAAGAAATTATCTTAAAACTTAATGAAATCGGTGGAGCAAACGGTATCGGTATAATTGATATTGTTGAGAACAGACTTGTTGGTATGAAGTGTCGTGGCGTTTATGAAACTCCCGGCGGAACTATTCTTTATAAGGCACATAATGTTCTTGAAACTATCTGCCTTGATAAGATGACAATGCATGAAAAGCAGAAACTTTCAATTACTTTTGCTGAACTTGTTTATAACGGCCAGTGGTTTACACCTTTAAGAGAAGCATTAAGCGCATTTGTTGATAAAACTCAGGAGAGAGTTACAGGTAAAGTTCGTCTTAAACTTTACAAAGGTAATATGATCAACGCCGGTGTTTGGAGTCCTTATTCACTTTATTCTGAAGAAATTGCAACCTTTGGTGAGAGTGATTATGATCAGAAAGATTCTCAGGGCTTCATTAACCTTTATGGTCTTCCCATTAAGGTTCAGGCAATCGTTGATGGAAAGAAATAATAGGGGATAGATAATAATGGCAAAAATGTGGGCCGGAAGAACATCCGGTCAGACAGATAAACTTGCAGACGATTTTAATTCCTCCATTCATTTTGATTCGAGAATGTATAAACAAGACATTCAGGGAAGTATGGCACATGCGGCTATGCTTGGTGAAAAAGGAATTATAACTTCTGATGAAGCAAGTCAACTAATTGCGGGACTTGGTGAAATTTTAGCAGATCTTGAAAGCGGAAAAATTACATTCGATATGGAATGTGAAGATATTCATATGTTTGTTGAGCAGGTTTTGACTAACCGTCTTGGAGATCTTGGCAAAAAACTTCATACTGCAAGAAGTCGTAATGATCAGGTTGCCCTTGATATAAGAATGTATTTGAGGGACGAAACTGATACGATAATCAGTTATATCAGAAGCCTTATTTCAAGCATAACAGATAAGGCTGATGAATATAAACAGGCAATAATGCCGGGATATACGCATCTTCAGCGTGCGCAACCTATAACGTTTGGACACCACTTAATGGCATACTCAATGATGTTTTTAAGAGATGTTGACAGGTTTTTAGATGTCCGACGAAGAATGAATATTTCGCCTATTGGATCCTGCGCCTTGGCGGGAACTACATATGATACTGACCGCGAATTTGAAGCAGAAAAACTTGGCTTTGATGGTATCTGCCTTAATTCTATTGATGGTGTTTCTGACAGAGATTTCTGTTTGGAAATGCTTTCGGCAATAGCGATTACAATGATGCATTTATCTAGATTTTCTGAAGAAATAATTTTGTGGTCCAGTTGGGAATTTAAGTTTGTTGAACTTTCCGATAGTTTTACAACGGGATCTTCAATAATGCCCCAAAAGAAAAATCCCGACATGGCAGAACTTGTCCGAGGCAAAACGGGCAGAGTTTACGGCGATTTGATGGCGTTATTAACAACGCTAAAAGGAATTCCCCTTGCATATAATAAAGATATGCAAGAGGATAAGGAAAGCATTTTTGATGCTTGCGATACTTTAAAAATGTGTTTACAGGTATTTGATCCGATGATAAAAACAATGAAAGCAACTACCGATAACATGAAAAAAGCGGCGCAAAAAGGCTTTATCAATGCAACAGACCTTGCCGATTATCTTGTTAAAAAAGGATTGCCTTTCCGTAGTGCCTATAAGATTTCGGGCGAAATTGTTGCAAAGTGCATTAAAGAGGATAAGGTTCTTGAAACGTTAACTCTTGATGAATATAAAGAGTTTTCAGATTTGTTTGAAGATGATCTTTATAATGAAATAGACCTTGTTACATGCGTTGAAAAACGTATAAGTAAAGGTGGAACCGGCTTTAAATCAGTTGAGAGCCAAATAAATTATGTTAGAAAAAAAAATAATATATAAAAAAGAAAGAGGTATTTATTATGAAAAAGTTTTTAGCAATCGTGATGGCAGTATTAATGGTAATGGCTTGTTTTACAGGCTGTGCAGCAAAGGGTAAGACACTTGCACAAGTTAAAGAAGCAGGCAAACTTGTTGTAGCAACAAGCCCCGATTTCCCTCCCTTTGAATCTCTTGAAGGTGATAAGGTTGTAGGTATTGAAATTGAGATTCTTGAACTCATTTGTAAAGAACTCGGTGTGGAACTTGAAATCCAGCAGATCGATTTTGACTCTGTTCTTAGCGGAATCCAAGCTGCAAAGTTTGATATGGGCGTTTCAGGTATTACAGTAACAGAAGCACGTCAGAAGAATATGCTCTTCACAAACCCCTACTATGAAGCAGCTCAGGCAATCGTTGTTAAAGAAGGTAGCTCAATCGCAGCAAAGACTGATCTTGATGGCAAGAAGGTTTCAGTTCAGTCCGGTACAACTGCAGAAGATTTCTGTACAACAAACGGTTATAATGTTAGCTCATTTAAAGCAAATGCTGATGCACAGACAGCTCTTACTACCGGCAAGGTTGATGCATGGGTAATTGATAACTGCACAGCAGTTGAAATGGTTGAAAAGTATAATGCGGAAAATGACGACAAACTTGTTATTCTTGACGAATCAATGACCACTGAACCTTATGCATTTGCATTTGCTTTCGGCTCAGAAGACCTTGTTGAGGAGATTAACAAAATTCAGGATAAGCTTTTAGCAGACGGTACTATTCAGAAGATTTTCGAAAAATATGACACTGTTTACGAAGCACCTAAGAAATAATATCAATTTGCAAAAAATCGAAAGGGATAGCGGTTTTTGACGCTATCCCTAACGTTATTATTAAGGAGAATGACTTTGGAAAAGTGGTTTGATCAACTTTATGAAACCTTCGTTGTAGATGGACGTTATAAATGGCTATTGGAAGGTTTTGGAAATACAATTACTATTACACTTGGTGCTTTGGTAATAGGTGTTATTATAGGTACACTAATTGCAGTTATTAAATATTTTGCAGATGATGTTCCTTTTTTAAAGATTTTGTCGAAGATATGTGATGTATATGTAACGGTGATAAGAGGTATACCTGTAACAGTTTTACTTTTAATATTTTACTTTATTATAATGAACACAGCTGATAGTATTGTTACGGCAATCGTTACTTTCGGTATAAATTCAGGTGCATATATGGCGGAACTTATACGCAGTGGTATTAATGCTGTTGATAAAGGGCAGATGGAAGCGGGTAGAAGTCTTGGTTTATCACAACTTCAGACCATGAGTAAAATTATTTTACCCCAGGCAATTAAATATATCCTTCCTGCTATCGGCAATGAAATGATTGCTCTTTTGAAGGAAACTTCCGTTGCCGGCTATATTGGAATAAGAGATCTTACAAAGGGCGGAGATCTTATAAGAAATATTACTTATGATCCCTTTAATCCCCTTATGCTTGTTGCACTTGTGTATTTAGTACTTGTTATACTTTTAACACAGTTGCTTGGAATTGTTGAAAGGAGATTAGCAAAGAATGATAAGCGTTAATAACTTGCAGAAAAACTTTGAAGGCGTTTCAGTTCTTAAAGGTGTTGATGTTACAATAAACAAAGGAGATGTTGTGTGTGTTATCGGACCTTCAGGTTCAGGTAAATCAACGTTCCTTCGTTGCCTTAATCTTCTTGAAAAGCCTACTGGTGGAAACATAATCTTTGAAGGAGAAGATCTTACAGATAAAAAAGTTGATATAAATCTTCACCGTCAAAAAATGGGAATGGTTTTTCAACAATTTAATTTGTTTCCTCATATGTCTGTTTTGGAAAACCTTACTTGTGCACCAATAATGCTCAAAAAGATGCAAAAAGCAGACGCAGAAAAGAAAGCAATGGAACTTTTAAAACGTGTTGGGCTTGATGATAGGGCGGATTCATATCCAAATCAACTTTCTGGAGGACAGAAACAGCGTGTTGCTATTGTTCGTGCACTTTGCATGGAACCTGATGTAATGCTTTTTGATGAGCCTACAAGTGCGCTTGATCCTGAAATGGTTGGCGAAGTTCTTGATGTTATGAAGGAACTTGCAAAAGAGGGAATGACCATGGTTGTTGTTACTCATGAAATGGGATTTGCACGAGAAGTTTCAAATAGAGTTTTGTTCCTTGATGACGGTGTAATCGCTGAAGAGGGTACACCTGATGAACTGTTTAATCATCCCAAATGTGAAAGATTACAGTCATTCCTTGCCAAAGTTCTTTAAAGAGGTATTTTTATGATATCGTTAAATGGGAAAAGTTTTTTAAAACTTCTTGATTTTACACCGGAAGAAATAAACGGTTTAATTGATTACGCTATCGAATTAAAAAAGCAGAAAAAGGCAGGCGTACCTCATAAGATTTGTGAAGGAAAAAGTATTGCACTTATTTTTGAAAAAACGAGTACGCGTACACGTTGTGCTTTTGAAGTTGCCGCAGCAGATTTAGGTATGCATCCGACATATCTTGATCCAAGCGGATCACAGATAGGAAAAAAAGAATCTATTGCCGATACGGCGAGAGTTCTTGGAAGAATGTATGATGGTATTGAATATCGTGGGTTTGGACAGGAAATTGTTGAAGACTTAGCAAAATATGCAGGCGTTCCGGTTTGGAATGGTCTTACAAACGAGTTCCATCCAACTCAGATCCTTGCTGATTTTATGACAATAAAAGAGCATTTTGGTTCACTTGAAAATATAAAACTTGTGTATATGGGCGATGCCAGATATAATATGGGAAATTCTTTGATGGTTGGTTGCGCCAAAATGGGAATGCATTTCGTTGCTTGCACAAACAAAAAGTATTTTCCGGATGAAAAACTTGTTGCAGAGTGTAAAAAAATTGCAAATGAAACAGGTGCTATTCTTGAGTTTGTTGAAGATGCAGTTGTTGCAACAAAAGATGCAAGCGTAATATATACTGACGTTTGGGTTTCTATGGGTGAGCCTGATGAAGTATGGGAAGAGCGTATTAATGAACTTATGCCATATCAGGTTAATTCGGCGATAATGAAAAATGCAGGACCGCAGTGTAAGTTTATGCATTGTCTTCCTGCTTTCCATGACCTTAATACAACTATTGGTAAAACAATAAGTGAAAAATTTGGGATTGATTGTATGGAAGTTACCGATGAAGTTTTTGAAAGCGATGCTTCCATCGTATTTGATGAAGCCGAAAATAGAATGCACACAATAAAAGCTGTTATGGCAGCTACATTATAAAATAAAAAGGACTATCATTTGATAGTCCTTGATTTTTTAATGTCTTGTATCATCTGTAAAACATTCACAAAATCTTCCGGCAAAAGCAGGAGGTTCGTTTGCGACAAATAAATGAGATATATCACCGATTCCTGATGCTCTAAATGATGCAAAGCCATTCTCACGTTCTTCGGAATAAAAGGTTGTTACAGAACTGGGCGGTGTAAAAGCATGTTGCCATAAAGTGTATGGAGAACAGTTCATTAAATGAGATAAAAGTACGCTTGTAAGGCCGTAATGGCAAGTAAATACCAAAGTATCGTGATTTGAGTTTGTTACTTTATAATTGAAATCATCTCTTTTGTAACCGTGCTCAGCAAGCACTTTATCAAACTCATTGCAAACGTATTTATAACTTTCATATACGTTTGAATTTTTTATAAAATCGACATTCATCCACTTGTCGACATTAAATAAATCAGGATAAT
>JAZULU010000139.1:0-6184 GCA_045603265.1 Clostridia bacterium | reverse complement strand
CGCCTTCAGAAACGTCGTTAGCGCCATAGCACTTAACCTTTGCTCTGTCGCCATCAGAGAAAGCCTTTTCATATACAGTTTCAAGTTCGCCTGTATAGTAATCATACTTTGTTTCAACATAAGTGAAGCCGTTGATTCTTGAAATGATATAAGCGGCATCCTTACCTAAACCGTTAAGAATAACGCGGAGAGGATTCTTACGAACCTTGTTTGCGTTAAGAGCGATCTTAATTGCGCCTTCAGCAGCAGCAAAGCTTTCGTGACCTGCAAGGAAGCAGAAGCACTCTGTTTCTTCACTTAAAAGCATTGATGCAAGGTTACCGTGACCAAGACCAACCTTTCTCTGATCAGCAACTGATCCGGGGATACAGAAAGCCTGAAGTGCTACACCGATTTCCTTTGCGGCATCAGCAGCAGTTTTGCAGCCTTTCTTAAGTGCAAGAGCAGCACCTAAAGTATATGCCCAGCAAGCATTCTCAAATGCGATGGGCTGAGTTTCTCTAACGATTGTTTCAGCGTCAACACCCTTTGAAAGAGCGAATTCCTTTGCTTCGTCAAGATCCTTAAAGCCATACTCCTTAAGGACAACGTTGATCTGATCAATTCTTCTTGAATAACTTTCAAAATTTGCCATATTCTTCGTCCTCCTTATTTCTTTCTGGGATCAATAACAGTCTTTGCTTCAGCAAATCTGCCATAAGTACCGATGTTCTTTTCGTAAGCTTCCTTAGGATCTACACCCTTCTTGATAGCTTCCATCATCTTTCCGAGGTGAACGAACTTATAACCGATAACTTCGTTGTTCTCGTCAAGACCTTCTTCTAAAATATAGCCTTCAGCCATTTCAAGGTATCTAACACCCTTTGCGGCAGTTGAGTACATTGTACCAACCTGTGAACGGAGACCTTTACCTAAGTCTTCCATACCTGCACCGATGGGAAGTCCGCCTTCAGAGAAAGCAGTCTGTGTTCTGCCGTAAGCGATCTGAAGGAAAAGTTCACGCATTGCAACGTTGATAGCATCACAAACAAGGTCAGTATTAAGAGCCTCTAAAACTGTTTTGCCGGGAAGAACTTCTGCAGCCATAGCAGCAGAGTGTGTCATACCTGAGCAACCGATAGTTTCAACGAGTGCCTCCTGAATGATACCTTCCTTAACGTTAAGGGTAAGTTTGCATGTGCCCTGCTGAGGTGCGCACCAACCGATACCGTGTGTAAGGCCTGAAATATCCTTAACTTCCTTTGAAGCCACCCAAGCGCCTTCTTCGGGAATAGGAGCAGGATCGTGCTTAGCACCCTTTGCAACACAGATCATTTCTTCAACTTCATGTGAGTATTGCATAAAATATATCCTCCTAAATATTATTTTCTGTTTTTTAAACGGAACATATTCCGTCGCCTATATTATTATACATATTTTTGGAAAAATAGCAAGGAGTTTGTTCTTAATTTTTTATTAAATTCATATAATTAAAAAAATATTTCGACATTTAGGATATTTTATGATATACTTATCTAAACTAAGGAGGCGTTACATATGGAAATTTCATGGTGGCAATCCATTATTTTAGGAATTATACAAGGTCTTGCAGAATTTTTACCTATTTCATCAAGCGGGCATCTTGCATTGTTTGAGCATATTTTAGGTGTTGAAGAAGTTCCAAGGCTTTTTGACGTTTGCTTGCATATAGGTACTCTTTTGGCAGTTTTCATCGTGTTCTGGAAAGATATATGGTCAATTATAAGGCATCCCAAACAAAAACTTACTTTCATGATAATTGCCGCAACGATTCCTACCGTTATAATTGCAGTTTTACTTGAAGTTATTTTGCCCGAAAGTTTTTCAAGCGCATTTTTAGGGTACGGTTTCATGATAACCGGAATTCTTCTTTATACGATGGAAATGATTTCAGCAAACTACGCAAAGAAAAAACTTGAAGATATTACTTGGAAAGATGCTTCACTTGTAGGTTGTGTTCAAGGTATTGCGACTATTTCAGGTATCTCACGTTCAGGCTCCACCATTGCAGGCGGTGTGTTCTTCGGAATGGACAGAAAGTTTTTAGCGCGTTTTTCATTTTTAATGAGCATTCCCGCAATTTTAGGTGCTTTCTGTTGGGACGTATTAAAACTTATAATAAATGGCAATGATTCAGAAGTGAAAATAACGTGGTTTGCAACAATACTTGGCATGATCGCCGCGTTTATCGTAGGATTTTTAGCAATTAAATATATGCTTCATTTGATCAGAAACAAATCCTTTAAACCCTTTGCAATATACACTCTTGTTTTAGGATTTTTAGTTTGCCTTGATAAATTTGTTTTACATATTGTTTTTTAAAAAAATTATACCGCAGATTTTTATCTCTGCGGTATTTTTTATCTATTTTCTTATCCAAGCGGCGCAACGTGATTCATCTGTCCAGGTTTTTCCTGCCGATGCATAATCAATAAGTCTTATCTTCTCGCCATTAGTAAGTGGAATTTCAAAGCAGATGTGTGCTTCTTTAATTTCGGGGCAATAAACCTCTTCCCCTTTAACGTAGCCCTTTTCATCTAAAAGGACTTCATATTTTCCATCGGGATCGCAAATACGCTTATCTGCCGCTAAAACGAGAGGTCCGAACATATATGCGGCAAATTCATCTGCATTAACTTGATCAGCATCAGGGAGGATTCGCTTAATCTGCATTTCAAGATCGATTAAGATCTCATCACCGTTTTTCCATGTGTTATTTAATGTGTTGTAACCTTTTTCTGCTTTGCTGTTATTTACAAAGGCTTTATCGCACCATGAAGGAATTCTAACACAAATATCAAAATTTTCTTCTTTTTCAAGTTCAAGTACTAATTTGATCTTGCCGTCATAGGGATATCTTGTATCCATGGTAATTTTTAAAGAATTTCCTGAAGGTGTTGTAGTTGTTATCTCGCCTTTTTCGTAATAGTTAATTGTAATGCCGTTTTTATTTTTCATCAGAGCGATTTCAGGAATAACGCCCGCACCTGCCGCGCCGATACAAGCACAACAACCGTAAAATGTTTTATCGGGGAAAGAGTTGTAACCACCGGTCTGTCTGCCGCGTCTGTCAGCAACAAGCGGTGCATAACTGTCATAAGGCAATACCTGAGGCACGTCCCCATTGCCACGGAAGAACGTTGCACGCTGAGTATTAAATGCACCCATATAGGCATTATAGAATGACTGCTCGATCTTATCTGCATAGATACTGTCCCCCGAAAGTTCAAGTAACGCAGAGGCAAATTTCATCCAAGTAACGGTAACGCAAGTTTCCTGAATGATACCTTCGTAATCGGTCTGCGTCTGTCTTACTCTCGTATGGTCGAAAAGTTCATGAGTACAACCACTGCAACCGATAATACTTAATTCTTCTTTAATAATATTTTTTCCTAAATTAAGAAGGGCAATTTTATGTTTTTCAATGCCCGTAAGATAATAATACTGCAACAAGCCTTCAAAGCATGACATCATCTCATATGCCTTAACTACAGGGAATTTATGAGGCGCAATGTCTTTATAAGCAAGTTCAATAATGTTATCGGACTGAATAAATCCCGTAGAAATAATATATTCGGCAAATTCAAGATATTTCTTATTATTTGTAAGTCGGTACAAACGCACGATAGGCTCTAAAATTGAACAGGAATTCATGCCCTCCCAGTTTTTGGAGCAAGTGCGGATATCAAGTTTATTTTCGCCGATACGCGCAATGATGTAATCGGCTTGACGGCACATCGAAGCAATAAGTTCTTTATTAAGTTCTTCGTCCTTGGAGATTTCCATAAAATACATCATGCCGAGCATAACGTACTTTCTGCCCCAAAGATCCCAGCGCTGAAATTCTTCTTCAACAGAATATCCCGAAATTCTTCCTAAATCATCTTCGGCTGTAAGCATATCGCGAACGCTGTCTTCAAGAATTCTATACATATCTTCATCACGGGTATAACGTACTACCATTGAAGCACCGCGCATCATTTTACCCCAATATTCGCTTCGCCAACTTACCCAAACTTCGCCACAACCATCTTTTCCCCAGCGGAAAAGATCAACGAATTTTTGCCATAAACCTACTTCACATATCTGATTGCGCTCAGCAAATCTGACTGCCTCTTTTAATAGACCGTCGAAACTCATTAAAATCTCGTTTTCCTTATTAAGCACGCGCAAATTATCAATTTCTTTAACTATTTTGTTTACCATATCAAAAAACCTCCACAAAACAAGTTCCTGATAGATTATACAAAAATTTTTCTCATTTGTCTATAGCAAAGCGAAATTAATATTTAAAAATTACGGATGAGCGTTTTTCATTTAAAACAATATTAAGTGTTTGGGTTTTTATTTTTTCACGCGTATCAAGATTAAGAACATCATATTCTTTTTCAAATTCGACAGTAAAAGTATCAAAAGGCGAATTTTCGCGACGGAAAGCCATAATAATTCCTTCATCTTTTTCATCATCGTGGAATCGCCACACCGTCCAAGACGTCATATCTAATACATCAGATGCTAAATTGTAAAAGTTTTTGGAGAAATATTTACGAATAGATTTATATTCTTCCAAAATTTCAGAAATAAAATCAAGTTCAGAATCTGTCATATTCTGAAAATATGTGTTATAGAATGCGCCGCCGAAACTTGCAGAATATGCACTTCTTATTGAATATTTGTCGTACATTTTTGTAGTGCAACCAAGAAGCGGAAAATACTTCTGTGCCCCTGAATTATGTACCTGTAAAACTTCTGCGGTAAGGTTAAATTCGCACTGATAATCACTGCGAAAGAAAACTATGGCCCTTTTTAACATTTCAATATCGATTCTTCTGCCTCCCGAAGAACAGTTGTCAATTAAAAGATTCGGATATTTTTCATGCAGTTCATCAAAAAGACGGTATACACCCATAATATGTTTGATTTCAGTAATGCCTTGTCTGTTTTCTTCATCATTTTTTTCAAAATAATCGGTAAGTTTTACGTTAAAGTCCTGACGGTAGCAAGCCATATTAAATTTTTCAACATATGATGAAATCAAATCAAAAACGTATTTGTAGGCTTCTTCAATACCGTAATAGACAATAAAATTATTATTTTCATCAGATTTCAAAAGCCATTGGGGGTGTTCTTTTACAATAGGCACATCAGGACAAGCACGTTCAGGCTCCAGCCAAAACATAAGCGGTGCTCCCATCTCTTTTGCTGTATCGGCAACGTCTTTTAATCCATTTGGATGTACTTTAAGATTGACGTCCCACTCCCCCGTATGACCGGACCAATCACCATTAAAAGGATCGATACAGTTTTCACATTGCCCATACCAACCTGCATCTATCCACGTCTGTTCAAACTTAACGTTATGATTTTTCAAACGCGCCATTCTGTTAAGCATTTCTTCAGTTGGAAGTCCGCCCCAAAGTTCATAGGCACATAGTCCTTCCGGTTCTTCGTTTTTAATGTGTGAATAATGCTTATAAAGAAGTTTTCTGAACTTATTAAAATGATCCTCACCTTTTTCGTAATTCATAATCAAAGTTGAGGACGTGCGCACTTTTTCACCCTTTTTAAGATAAAAGTGAGTTTTTAAGAGTCCTGTTGTAACAAGCACGCCTTCGTTACACTCTAAAAACTCGGCTTTCCACGATCCTGTCCAGCCGATTGCAACCATTGCTCCACATTCATCTGCGCAAACATCAAAAAAAGGCATCATAATGTCACTTGAGCGTGCACCAAAATTTTCAAAAGTCTTTTTTTGACCTTTTCTCAAAAACTCCTGATGACGTGAAAACTCTTTGGCACTTAAAACATCGTTTTCAGTATAAGCGTAGCCATCAACCATCCCTTTCATCGTAAAAACACTTCTTGAGTTTTTGGGCGGAATATATGCAGTTGTGGTGCTTTCAATTTTGGGAAGTTCTATTATATAATTACAATCGGAAATATCTGAAATAATATCCGTATCTTTTTCCCCGATATTTTCAAAATACAAAAGCCACTCTTTTGCAGAAAATTCACTATATTCCTTTAATTCAAGAGTTACAAGAAGATTTTCTATTTTGAGTTTGTTATCCTTAAAATCTTTTAAAGAATATTCTCTGTTTCCGTAATTAAATTTAAAATCCATTTTCTACCTCATACAAAACAAATAAAAATAAGACACGTTATT
>JAZULU010000138.1:0-13752 GCA_045603265.1 Clostridia bacterium | reverse complement strand
GGGTGCGGAGGATGCAATAAGGCAGGTTTGCCTTATAAAGACGACAAACCCGAAAGCACCGCTGATACAGCATTTGAGGCGAACTCCTTTACGCGTGCTATAGTATCAATGCAACGATGGAAACAAACCCCTGCAAAAATTTCGCAGGGGTTTGTGTTTGCAGGGGTTTGTCAGTGCTCTGAACCACGCGTAATTACTACGCGTGGTTTATTTTTGCTATTTCCAAGGATTGTTTGGATCTGGATCGGTAGGATCCCAACCTTTCCTGGGGTCGGAAAGATCTATCTTTGGAACGGGTTCATAATTAGGACCCGTTTCGTCTTTTTCATAGATATATACAAAAGTGCCTTTGGCACAATTATCATAGAGCCACTTTGCATCGCGCACCGCCATACGGATACAGCCTTGTGAGGCGGCAACGCCTAATTTATTAAACTCAGCACTCTTTAGCGCATCGGGTCTTTGGGCGGTATACGGAACGGAATGGAACAAATACGTTCCGTGGATCCTTGTTGCATATCTTCCAAAAGTTCCGCCAAACAGTGAGCGCCATTGATATTTATCAGTAGTATAAAAACTTCCCGTAGGTGTAAAATCATCATCGGGGCCGGTACCTACAGAACAAATAAATGCTTTCACAAGATCGGTATAATTGCCTTCCGAATCACGCTGGAAAACGTAGATACGGTTAGTATACAAATTAACTTTTATCACAAATTTCCCCGAATAGTTTTTAGGAACATTATCACTTCCGGTGGAAACAGGTGCTTTAGGTGTTGCGGTAGGCTTGGGGGTAGGTGTTGGTGTTGGTGAGGGCGTTGGTGTTGCCACAGGTGCTTCGGAAAGAAGATCTTTTCTAATATAGCCAAACTCACCTTTTTCATAACTGACGTAATACCATCCATCCTCTTCACGGTAACATTTCATCGTATCGTTTTTAGAGAAGGATGCCAGAATCTCACCTTTTGTTGAAGGAATATCCCTGACATTTACACCGTCACCGCTAACGTACATAGTTGTAAACTTTGTTTCATCAAAGGGTGTGGGTGTGGGCGATGGCGTTGGCACTTCTGTAGGATTGGGCGTTATGGTTGCAATCGCCTTTGCCGTAGACTCAACGGAAAGCGTAGGTAGTTGTTGCTCCTCAGGTTTCGCTGCGCAACCGCAAAGAAAAAGAATTATTAAAATATTTAAAATACATATTACACGTTTCATCATTTTTCCTCAAATAAAGTTTTTATATAAGGAATTTTAGCATATCTTCAAAAATAATGCAACAAAATAAAACATCCTTTCTGTTAAAGAAAGGATGTTTGCGCTTTTTTATTATTCTTCACAACCGCATGAGCAATGATGTTCGCCCGGAAATTCCATGTCTTCCTCATCAAGATCTTCTTCATCGCCGTGGCAACCGTGGCATGAACAGCAATCACCGCTGCAGCCGCCCTGATGCTCAAGTTTTTCCATAAGAAAAGGAGTAAGTTTTTCCATTTCGTCATCATCGGGCATATGGAATGAAAGTTCGCCTTCCTTATCTTCCATGCGCATAACGTAGATTCCACCGTCTTCTGCATCGTGAGGTGTTGCAAGAAGTGCGTAGTTCTTACCGTCAAACTCGAAATTGTCAATCATGATAAGACCGATCTCATTACCTGCATCGTCCTGAAAATATAAAATATCTTCCATTTTAAAATCCTCCAAACATTTTTTTATATTATAACTTGTATTATTATTCTTGGCAAGTTAAATATTTTTCATTCTTTCTTCACTTGCTAAATACTTGATTTTAATATATAATAATATCAATACTAAAATGGGGTGTTTTTATGAAATACGTTTCAATAGGCGGTCAGGCGGTTATGGAAGGGGTTATGATGAAGTCATCAACCTCACTTGTAATGTCCGTTCGCCGTGCTGACGGCACTATCGCTATAGAAAAAAGAAAACTTGAACAAAAAAAATGGCGTAAGGTGATTGCTAAAATTCCCATCGTGCGCGGTGTTGTTGCTTTTGTTGAATCTTTAATTATGGGTATGAATTTAACGAGTCAATCTGCCGAAATGTACGGTGAAGACTTAATGGACGGCGAAGAGCCTTCAAAATTTGAAAAATGGCTTTCAAAAACTTTCAACATAAAACTTGAAACTGTTGCCATAATCCTTGGCATCGTTTTAGGTCTTGGTCTTTCATTTTTCTTGTTTATGTTTTTACCGTCAACAGTTTCAACGCTTATCTGTAAGATATTTTCAATTACAAAAGAAACTGCTACCGTAGGAACAAAACTTTTACTTAACGTTATAGAAGGTATTGTTAAAATTCTTATTTTCTTTGGTTATCTTCTGGGTGTTGGCTTCATGAAAGATATTAAGCGTATTTTCATGTATCACGGTGCTGAACACAAAGTTATTTCCTGCTACGAGCACGGTGACGAACTTACGGTGGAAAACGCAAGAAAATACTCCACCTCACACCCAAGATGCGGAACTTCCTTTATGTTTATCATTATGGTCGTTGGAATTCTTATCGCATCTGTTGCCGATAATCTTTTCGGTCTTTCAACCGCAACCTTTGGCTCATCCCTTATCCGCCTTGCGGTAAAAGTTCTGCTTTTGCCCCTTGTTGCAGGAACTTCCTATGAAATTTTAAAACTCCTTGCCATAAACAATAATATTGTTTTGCGTATTTTACGCGCACCGGGAATGCTTTTACAAAAACTTTCCACCCGCGAACCTGATGACAGTATGCTTGAAGTTTCCCTTACAAGTTTTAAAAACGTTCTTTATATGGACGGACTTATGGAAGAACCCAAAGAAGTTAAAAAAGAAACTGATGAGGAAGCATAAATGACTGTAAAAGACGCCCTAAAAAAGGCTAAAGAGGAACTTAAAAACGTTCCCGACCGCGACGTTGATGCTTCGTGGATAGTCTGTGCAGTTTCGGGACTTACCAGGAATCAACTTCATTTTGATTCTGATAAAAATTTATCCCAAAAGCAAGAACAGATTTTGGACAGTATCTTAGCACGAAGAAAAACAAGAGAGCCGCTTCAGCACATTTTCGGTTTTGTTCCTTTTTATAACATTGAATTAAAAACCGATAAACGCGCCCTTATTCCACGGGATGAAACGGCAATCTTAGTTGAAAAGGCTCTTGAATTTATAAATGCAAAAAATTATAAAACTGTCCTTGATATAGGTACGGGATCGGGTGCTATCGCCATCAGCATAAAAAAGAATGTTGATGCTTCCGTTTCAGCCGTTGATATAAGCGAAGATGCCCTTTCCTTGGCAAAAGAAAACGCAAAATTAAACGAAACTGAAATTTCCTTTATCAAAAGCGATCTCTTTGAGAACGTTTCGGGAAAATTTGACGTGATCCTTTCAAATCCCCCTTACATTCCCACAAAGGATATTGAAAAACTTGAAAAAGAATTATCCTTTGAACCTGAATGTGCCCTTGACGGCGGATCTGACGGTCTTGATTTTTATCGTGATATAATAATGGATGCAAAAGATCACTTAAACAAAAACGGTCTTTTGATGTTCGAGATCGGATATGATCAAGGTGACGCAGTTAGAACTCTTTTATCAAAAAGCGGTTTTACCGAAAACTATCTTTTAAAAGATTATTCGGGACTTGACCGCATAGTTTATACGTTTTATGAGGATTAAATATGTTAGAAAAACTTGAAGAAATGTCAATACGTTTTCAGGAATTAAATCAGAAATTATCTGAGCCTGACGTTATCGCTGACCGAGCCCAATGGCAGGAATTGGCTAAAGAACATTCACGCCTTAGTGAAATTATGGAAAAATACGAAGAATATTCTGCCGTATTAAAGGGTATTGAAGATGCTAACGAACTTATTTTAATGGGCGATGAAGAAATGAAAGAACTTGCCGAAGCAGAACTTGAGGATTTAAAGCCACGCGAAGACGCTTTAGAGCAGGAATTAAAAGAACTTCTTGCACCACGCGATCCTGATGATGATAAGAACGTTGTTCTTGAAATACGCGCAGGTACGGGCGGTGAAGAAGCGGCTCTTTTTGGCTCAGACTTATTGAAAATGTACATGAAGTATGCCGAGAAAAAAGGCTGGAGTTTCGAGATCACAAGCCTTTCGGAAACTGAGATCGGCGGTGTTAAAGAAGCAGTTTGTCTTGTTTCGGGCAAAGAAGTTTTCCGCCACATGAAATATGAAAGCGGTGCTCACCGCGTACAACGTGTTCCCGTTACTGAGTCAGGCGGAAGAATCCATACTTCTGCCGCAACAGTTGCAGTTCTTCCCGAGGCTGACGATATTGATATTACCATAAACCAGGAAGATCTTTTAATTGAAACTCACCGTTCCTCAGGCGCAGGCGGCCAGCATGTAAACAAGACAGAATCTGCCGTAAGAATGGTCCATTTGCCTACAGGTATTGAAGTTGACTGTCAGGACGAGCGTTCGCAGATCAAAAACCGCGAAAAGGCAATGAAAGTTTTAAAAAGCCGTGTATATGACTATTATAAGAGCATTGCCGATAAAGAATATAGCGGTATAAGAAAAAATCAGGTTGGCTCAGGCGACAGAAGTGAAAGAATCCGCACATACAACTTCCCCCAGGGCCGTGTTACTGACCACCGCGTAGGTGTTACACTTTATAAACTGGAATCTTTCCTTCAAGGCGATATTGACGAAATCGTTTCCGCACTTATTTTAGCAGGAAGCACCGGTGAATTAGAAATTTCAGAAGACTAAAACAAGAGAATTCTTTTCTCTTGTTTTCAGTCTGCTGACTTTATCAGCAGACTGTCAGAGTTCGAGAAACCCTTGCAAGGCGAGGCGCAGAACTTGCAAAAGAGGGAGTTTACATGACGGTAAATGACCGAATTTTGCAAGTGAATGCAACATAGCAAATAATCTCCTGCAAAAATTTTGCAGGAGATTATGTTTGCATGGGTTTGTCAGTGCTCTGAGCGTTTGTGATTTCTCACAAACGCTTTTTTCTTAGAATATGCTGTAATTAATAACAACTGCCGCAAATACGATAGATACCATTGAAAGCAATTTGATCAAAATGTTGATTGCAGGCCCTGCAGTATCCTTGAAAGGATCGCCTACAGTATCGCCAACAACTGCCGCCTTATGGCTATCGGAACCTTTTCCGCCGTGAACACCGCTTTCAATATACTTTTTAGCGTTATCCCATGCGCCGCCGGAGTTGGACATGAATATTGCAAGCAAGAATCCTGATGCAGTTGCACCTGCAAGCATACCAACAACACCTGTAACGCCTAAAACCAGACCAACAATAATAGGTACGATAACGGCAACGATTGTGGGAAGAACCATTTCCTTTAAGCTTGCCTTTGTGCAAAGGTCAACACATTTTGCATAATCGGGTTCGGCTTCACCTGTCATAAGTCCAGTAATTTCTTTAAACTGACGGCGAACTTCCTTAACAACGCTTTGTGCGGCTCTGCCAACGGATTCCATAGTAAGTGCCGCAAACACAAAGGGAAGACACGCACCTACAAAAAGACCGATAAGTACGGTAGGATTCATAAGACCTAAGTCTTCAATAAGTTTTGCCGCCTCAGGACCTTTTGCTTTTACCGTGTCAATATATGATGCCATTAAAGCAAGTGCAGTAAGTGCCGCTGAGCCGATTGCAAAACCTTTGCCCGTTGCGGCTGTGGTGTTGCCTAAGGAATCAAGAGCATCTGTTCTTTCACGAACTGTTTCATCCAATCCTGCCATCTGTGCAATACCGCCTGCATTATCTGCAACGGGACCGTAAGCATCAGTTGCAAGAGTAATGCCCAAAGTAGAAAGCATACCAACTGCCGCCAAAGAAATTCCGTAAAGGCCCATATTCATATCCTGAGCACCGCCTGAAACGTAATATGCTACAAGGATACAAATTGCAACTATGATAATGGGAAGTGCCGTTGAAAGCATACCTAAAGATAGACCTGAAATAATTACAGTTGCACTTCCCGTTTCGGAAGAAGCAGCCAGTTTCTTTGTAGGTTTGAAAGTTTCGGAAGTGTAATATTCTGTTGCCTTACCGATAAACACACCTGCAACAAGACCTGCAAGAATTGCAAAGTACATCATCCAGTTTTCTTTGCCGAGAACAAAATAAACAACGGGGAATGATGCTATCGCAATAAGAATTGCCGAGAAGTTTGTGCCGCGGCTTAATGCATTAAGAAGTGATCTCTGATCAGCGCCTTCTTTAGTTCTTACAAGGAACGTTCCGAAAATTGAGAAGATAATTCCCAATGCCGCAAGAATCATAGGTAATGCCATAGCATTGCTTTCACCTTGGAATGCTGCAACACCAAGCGCCGCAGACGAGAGAATTGAGCCAACGTATGATTCATAAAGGTCAGCACCCATACCTGCAACGTCGCCTACATTATCACCTACGTTATCTGCAATAACAGCAGGGTTACGGGGATCGTCTTCAGGGATTCCTGCTTCAACCTTACCAACAAGGTCAGCGCCAACGTCTGCCGCTTTTGTATAGATACCGCCGCCAACACGGGCAAAAAGTGCCATTGAGGATGCGCCCATACCAAAGGTGATCATTGCGCTTGTTATTCCCGCAGGATCAAGTTGGAACACATATTTCAATAAGCAGAACCATATTGAAATATCAAGCATACCCAGTCCAACAACAGTAAAGCCCATAACGGAGCCTGCCGAGAATGCAACGCGGAGGCCTTTATTAAGGCTTTCAGAAGATGCAAAAGCGGTTCTGGCATTAGATGCCGTTGCTATCTTCATTCCGATAAAACCGGAAAGTGCGGAGAAGAATCCGCCGGTAACAAATGCGAAGGGAACGTAAGGTGTAAGCAGTTTAAAAATCGCCATTACACTCAATAAAACGAACATAAAAGCAAAAAATACCCCTACAACAACATACTGACGCTTCAAAAATGCATTTGCGCCCTGACGTATGGCTAGGGATATTTTCTTCATTTTATCTGTTCCTTCGGAAAACTTCATTATTCGTTTTGCCGTAAACACCGCGAACAATAATGCGGCCAGCGCACCTATAAAGGTAAACGCCACTAAATATTTTTCCAAAAAATCACGTCCTTTTTTTGAAGTGGTAATCCCTATTATATCTTTATATGAAATTTTGTCAAGCGCTTTGTAAATTTTGTTATAAAAATATGTATATATTGCTTTTCTTGCTACTTGACGATAGATAAACATTATATTATAATGTTTCAAAAGGAGGCTATTATGAACTTTTTAGAACTTGCAAAAAACCGTTTTTCGGTACGAAAATTTACAAATGAACACCTTTCCGATGAAACAATCGAAAAAATTCTTGTCTACGGTAACATCGCACCTACCGGTTGCAACTACCAACCCCAAAGAATCCTTGTAATGAACACTGATGAATCTTTGGAAAAGTTGAAAAACTGTACAAAATGCCATTTTAATGCACCTTGTGCAATGCTTGTGTGCTTCGATAAAAAGGCTTGCTGGCAAAGAAAATATGACGGTGCTCTTTCAGGTCCCGTTGATGCTTCCATCGTCGCCACCCACTTGATGTTAGGCGCATGGGAAGAAGGCATCGGCTCCTGCTGGGTTATGCACTTTGATCCATTTAAAATGCGTGAAGCGTTTAATATCCCCGAAAATATCGAGCCCGTGGCCCTTTTAGTTATGGGTAAACCTGCCCCCGACGCTGAGCCTTTAAACCTGCACAGTGAATATAAACCCCTTAATGATACCGTTTTTTACGAAGAATTCTAAACAAAAAAGATGTGTAGAAAAATTCTGCACATCTTTTAATTTTGTCTTATAACTCACTCATATCTAATTGCAGTTGGGTTGCTATTACTAAAAGAGAAAAAATCAAATGCTCCCATTATATGTATTATTAGATAAGAACGCCATAGCGGCAGTTCGGGTAACAGAATTTATCAAGACGGGATTGCTTGATTGTGCTTGGGAGTTTACGGTTAAATAGTTCTTCCAGTTTATATTGTTGATATGAACAAGCGGACTATCTACAGCATATTTTTGCGCAAATAGAGCAACTTGCTCATAGGTTAATTTTCGCCCGTACCAAGAGTTTATTATTGCCTGTCCTTCATATCTTACTTCTTCATCTATGAGGTAAGGAACACCGGTTAAAGTATCATATCCAACAAATTTTTCTCGCTGTTCTTCATTATTAACACAAACGGGAAAGAGTTTGTGAAGGTATTTTTTATCTCTGTATACGCTTTTAGGTAAGTTAGTCTGTGCAGAATTATTAGTTTTGGGCGATGTCGCACAAGAAACGCAAATATTACTTTTATGCATATATTTATTATCAAATTCTTTTCCGCACTTTATGCAAGTAAATGTTGCCATAAAATAGCCTCTTAAATTTATTATTTAGTCTTCTTTACCCATATGGGACTTGTCCAACCCATTCTTCCGTCTTTAAGTTTTACGCGCAGGTAATAATAGTCCGTTTCATTTTCGGGTTTATAATCATAAAACATGGTTTCGTTGGTTTTCTTGAAATAAATATAATCACGACAATTTTTTACTACTGTTATGCTTTCGATTTCTTCATCGGCGGTTACGTTGAAATAGATATTTCTATCCCCTAAACAAACAAATTCTTCGCCCATATAGTGACCGTTTATGCGGAAATCTATAGTCATTCTTCCGCCCATAAAGGCAAAGCAACGTCTGTTTTTTATGGCAGAGAAAATTTCAGAAAGGGTGTTTTCTTTTGCCCATACACCCGTAAGTGCAGGAAAATTATTGGGATATGGCTGATCCTCAAGAATAATACCGCAGTTACCGCGATGATCATCGGTACAACCTATACACCCCATCTTTGCACCGCGCTTTAAAGCGTCCTGCCAGTAACCGCCCTCGCATTGGGAAGTAAGCATATTATTTTCATCAAACTTTTCAGAATGATACCCACGGGAGCACAACTGTATTAAAGGCGGCATGTTTTCTAAAGGAATAGTATTGAAATCGCAACCTGACTGTATTGTTTGCGTTTCGTGAGGAACAAGAATCAGATCTTCTCTGTTTAAGCACTTTTTCAACATTTCTTCCGTCATTTCGCCATCGCGCACATCATCGATCATCTGCCCGTCGTAATTGTTATAATACACAACAAGATTATTATACCAAGGATAGGAATCACGCTCATAAGCAAGAATAGTTGTAAACTTATTAGGCTCGTTATATTGACGGGTCTTTTCTTTTGTAAGTTCCCATTTTTCACCGCGAAGTTCGTTTTTACCCACTCCGCCATGGTCATGATCTGATACCGCTCCAAAATCGAGTTTAGCTTTATCTCGTAAATTTATAAAATAAGTATCAATATCTACAACGCCGTCAGAAAGATTGGTATGCCCATGAATATCACCAAAAAATACGTTATATTCTGGCGCTTCGGGATATTCTTTTCTTTGCGCATCGTACATTTTTTTGCGCCCGTCTTCAACCTGTCCGCCGTAAACGACGTCAGTAAATTCACGGCACCTGTACGGTGTATCAAGTTTTCTTGCTTTTTTTCGATCAAGATGTAACATTTTTCTCACCTTTTTATTTTTTAACCTCATTATACCACCTTTTTATTTTTTTGCAAAGAAAATCCCGCTAAGATAGCGGGACAAAAATTTTATTTTTCTATCCAAGCACCGGTCTTATCCGACTTTACCGAAAGTTGAGAATCCATAAGATTGTGTATTATTCGGCTTAGTGCTTTTCGTTCAATGGATATTTCATAAGGATATTGTTTTAATTCATTAAGAATTTCTTGCTGACGCAAATGATTTTTAACGTCTGTTTTTTCTCTTAATATAAGGTAAACAAAAAGAGGTGCCATGCTTTTGCGGTTATTGGTTTTGCGAGGTCTGAAAAAATCATCAAGTTCTTCTTCAGTCATCATTTCCAGTTTTTCAAGGTTAAGTCTTATAAGATCATCAACGTTTTCCGCAGAAACACCATATTCATTTAGAAGATGCGCTTGCGCAAAACTTCTTCCTTCGTTTCTAATAAGCATTTCAGGCGCACCCAATGAAAGGAGTCTTGTTGCGCGCTTTGCATATAATATAGCATAGTATGCACATATATTTCTGCCCATACGCCTTTTGCTTTCTAAACAAACCTGCTCATAGTAACCGTCATAATACTTTTCTTCTTCATCGGTAACGAAAACGTCAATATATTCGGTCAAAAACTCTTTTTCGTATTTGTCCGTTTCTTTTCCCTCAGAAATACGCTTTGCTATTTCTTTAACGTCTGCAATATTTTCCTTTTTATCGCGTATTTTCATGATCTTTTCTTGATCAAAATCACCGGTTTCAAAGGGCATAATAAATTTTTCCCATACTGCATAAACGTCTTTATCTTTTAAAATGTTTTTAGCATTTTCCTTTAAGCCATCAATTTCATCATAAACTTTTGCTATTTCTTCAAAACAGAAAAGTATCTTTTGAACTTTTTTAACAAACGTATCGCGTTTATTAACGTTCCAGTCAATTTTACAGCGTATGCTTTCAGGTTCAGATTCTGTCAATCGAGTGTCCGTTTTGCCGAAATCCGGAAGATATACTATTCCGTTTTCATCGGTGCGATCAAACATATAATATATGTAATCAACAGGATCAAGGCTCATAATTTCATTTCCAACTTTTTCTCTTAATTCTTCAATACTCATAAACATTCACCTCAAAAACTTTCTATAAAATTAAAAATACTAAAAAACAAACCTCACTTTCAATTTAGTATAGGGATTATATCAAAAACAGAAAAATAAATCAACTAAATAAGGGGGTGTTTTAAAAAATTTTTATATAAAACATGGATATTCTTCCCACTCCTCAAAGGTAAGTCCCCTTTTTTGGGCGTTGGCACTGCACAAATCAGCCGAATCTTCTATATCCCATTGTCTTAAAACAACTTCTTTGCCCTCTTCTTTGGCTAAATTATATGCTTTTACAGCATCCTCATATTTTTCAAAATCTTTTCTTTCAAAGTTTATACCTTCTACACACCACATATTATTCTTCCTCCTTGATGTATTTATAAATTTCTCTGCTTCTTGAGGGATGACGCATTTTGCGAAAAGCAGAGGCAAAAATACTATCAGCAACGTCTACAGCATTTTCGCGGATATAATCTGCAAAATCGCTGTACTTTTTGTTTTCAGCAAGAAACTGATCCATTGCAACATATTCAAGATAATAAAGACTTTCCAGTTTTTCCTGCATAGTTTCAACAAACTCAGCATTTTTATTTAATTTTTCTTCATCAAAATCTCTGCCGTTACTGAATATTTTTTTAACTAATCCTGCATAATTCTTCATAAAATATACCCTCTTTCTTTTTTTGCTTGCGTATTATATCATAAACTTAAAAATAAGTTAACTAAAAATGGGGGGGTGTTAAAAAATTTTTTAAGCCATCAAAGCAACGCTATTATATCAATATGTATGGGACAAATTTGGTGCATAGCATTTCATATAATCATTACAGAGGTGGCATTATGAAAAAGGGAATTTTTTGGATTATAGAAGATACCTTATTATGTGTTTCTGTCTGTTGTGATAAAAATGGTGTAGCATTGGAGCCTGTTGTGTATTCTGCTAAATCGGGGGACAATTTTAATCACAAAGCAGAATGGGCAAGGCTTGACAAAAAAACGACACGGGGAAAGCCGTATAATTATTTTCGCCGAGGTCGTGTTGAATTTACAAAGGAAAAGGCCGTTATATACTTAAACCCTTTTGCAAATACTAAAGATATTCAATCAAAAATCATTAAAAAATTTGAACTTGAAAACGTAAATACCGTTTTCAAATCCGATGGGTCTGTACACTATCAAGCCTTGATAGATAATACTTAATTTCTCACTTTTGCTGATAGCACCATAATTAGATTTATAAAACTATCGCCCCGCTGATTTTTTGGCAGGGCGATTTTCTATTTGTTGAAACTACTCGTTGTTTGTGTTATAATAATCTCGAGAGGTGATTTTTATGAGATTTTTTGATATATTTAAGAAAGAGGTATCAGCAGAGCAATCCAAAACATATATCTGTGCTCGCTGCAAAAAAGAGATTACAGACAGCGAATCAAAATGGATTGGAAATCACCGCTTTTGCAAAAACTGCGCTGCTCCGTCCAAATCAGATACTATTAATAAACATCTCGAAGAAGAGGCGAAAGAGGCAGGATATCAAGCATATATGGATTATGCAAAAGGCTCTCTCACACCAGAAGAAGCATACTTAAATAGAGGCTTTATAAAAGATAAAGATGGCAAATTTATTTATGGAAAACTTGCAACTATCGACGATGCTGTTAAACAAGAAGAAAATTCGTATATCTGTGCTCGCTGCAAAAAAAAGATTACAGACAGCGAATCAAAATGGATTGGAAATCACCGCTTTTGCATTAATTGTGCTACTCCGATAAAAGAAAAACCTTTGACGGAAACTGTACAAAAAGACCTATGCAAAAAATACACAACTGGACCATTAGCCTCAACTTTTGAATATGCCTATAAATTGGTCGCTATATCGCATAAGATGTATATGGACGGTAATAGTATGGCATATTTTGTGTTGCTGAATGGATTAGGTCATTCAATAGTTGAGGGGCAACCTGGTGCAGGACACAATTATTATATTGTTGTTGATGCGATACATTCATATAAAAAAAACAACTCGAATATGAATGTGAAAGACGGATATGTTGAAGGCATCAAAACTAGTATTTCTCTTGCCGGAAATGTGGATCGCATAGCTTGTATATTCAACTATTTGAACTATGAAGCAGAACTGAAAAAAAACGGTATTAATGTAATAGAAATTGATATTGCATATCTATTGGAACAATTAATATCTGTTGTAACCGAAAAACAAGCTCGGTTTGAAGAACAAATGCCTGATTTTCAGGAATGGTTTGATAAAATGGTGGAACATATAAAAAAGACTTTGTGATGACGGTTTCTCACTTTTGACAATAGCACTATATGCTATAATTAAGGACAAAAACAAGTTATCCCCTAAGTTTCTATTTGTTGAAACTAATCGTTGTTTGTGTTATAATAATCTCGAGAGGTGATTTCTATGGAAATATTTAAGATGACAACAAAAGAAGGGCAACCGTATACCTTTATATATTCCGGATACTCTCGATACAGTCCAAATCGCTCATCTGCTTGTGGTTATGGTTCGGATGATTGGTTATATCTATGCAAAGAAAACGAGAAACACTATATTCTTATGTTTAGCGTTGATGCCGCATATGGTCCGGGGTGGATGTGTACAGAATTATCAGACGGCGATTTTGAAAAATTAATTAACGAAGATGTGAATTTTTGGGGTAGTGTTGTACATTCTAAAGAAAGAAACAAAATCTATGCCCTCCGCTTAACAGACGTTGAGAGCGTAAGACATTTGTTGCCAACAAATTCTCGTTGCGGCAAACTGACTGATGAAAGTTTTATGAGATAAATAAAGCCCGACTTTTCAGTCGGTCTTTATGTTTGCAAGGTTTTATTGCGCGAAGCTTGTCCTCCCGCACACCACAGAATGCGAGAAAACGCACAAGCCAAGGCGCGATGTTCTGAACGCGAAGGCGCTTACATAAACGTAAGTAACTGAGCGTTCAAGGTCATCGCAACAAAGGAAATACCCCGTTCATTGAACGGGGTATGTTTGAGCGGATTTCTCGTATCTTACCGCGAACTTACAGAGTGCAATAAAACTTGCGAG
>JAZULU010000137.1:0-14544 GCA_045603265.1 Clostridia bacterium | reverse complement strand
ACAATAAAATCCTGGGTGCGCTCCTAAGGAGAAATAAACTCTTTTGTCGTCGTCGTTGATTACTCGAAATTTCTGTATTACAACATCTTCTTCTAAGAGGAACTCTACCTGTAAACGAAACTCGTAAGGGAAACTTTTTCTCGTTTCCTCAGTTGCAGATATTTGAAGCAGGGCCTGTTTCTCATCTGCTTCCAATACCTTAAACTCCATATCATTTGCAAATCCATGCATGGTAGCCGGATAGACCTTTCCACCTATAATCGTGCGGTCACCTGCTATCCTTCCCGGATTTGGGAATAATAGCATAGAGTGATGAGGCCAAATATCATGTCCCGGCTGCCACAAGTATTCCATCTCTGTTTTCTTGGAATATAAACTTTGAAGTTCTGCACCAACTGGGGATACTTCAATCTTCATATAATCATTTTCTAATCTTAAAGTTACATCACTCATGACTATTTCCAATCTTCAATATCAAACTTCCACTCTTCTCGTGTGCGGAATGGGCGTTTGAATTTCTTTTTAAGTTTTCCTTGTTCTTCCAAGTGCATATAGCAAGCAGTATCGCAGGCGCGGCCGCAGATGGATGCGGTATACGAATGCTGTGCAGGAGGATAGAAATATGTTGCATCAAGAATTTTTCTTGCTTTTTCAGGTGTAACTTTGGCTTCACCGGCAATTATTTTTATTCTATCTTCAAAATCGGAATAGGCCTCTTTGGGCATAAAAGGATTCTTTGTGCCGTTTGCGCCGTTATAATATACTGCGCATTGCCAAGGATCGACTTTTCCGTCCTCGCTGATCGCGCCACCGTGGCATGCTTTTACACATTTTTTGCACTTATCGCAAAGGTGAGGCGTATAAAGTTCTGTTTCCTCCAAAACGGCATCTGTTAAAATGAAGCAATATCGCACCATTGGTCCGAAATCGTCGGTAAGAATTGCTCCGTTTAAGCCTTTTTCACCGATACCGCATTTTACGGCAGTTTCAGTAAAATTCATCTGATTTTCCTGGGGGCGGTTACGGAAAATTGCGGTATAATCGACTTCGGGATTAACGCAGTCTTCTTCTGCCATGATCTGCTGATGAAGTCTTTGAGGAAGGGCAATAAAGCCGTTCTCTTCAATAAGATTCGCAACGCGTAACTGCGCCATTGGCATGATGGTTTCTTCCATATTTTCAACTGCCATAGTTGTATATTGATAGTACGTTGTACCTTCCTCCGTTCCGCGGTAAATACCTCTTAACACGCGGAATGCAAGGCAGATTACCGTTTCGGTTTCAGGAAAAATTTTAAATATGGGATCATTTTTATCGAATCTGTTTTTGGAGGCAAAACCGACAATATCACAAAGATTTTCTTTTGCAAGTTTTATTATCTGATCTTTCATTTTTTTACCTCCTTTAAATGTTTGAAACAAGCAATATCGCACTTTTTACCGCACAAGCAAGCCGCATATCCCCAATGAGTTTGAGGGAGAAATCGCATTTGGGGGAAAATCTTTCTTGCTGAAACTGCATCGAAGCGTTTTTCTCCGTTTATGATTGCTTCTCTTTCGGGATCGTTCTTTAAAAATTCTTCCGTCATAAAGGGATTTGATTTATGAGCACCCTTATAATATACGGCACATTGCCATGTATCAAGTCCGTTTTCATCAATGGCATTACCGGGACATGCTTTTATACATTCACCGCAATTATCGCAGATATGCCCCTTTAAGGGTTCATCACAAGTTAAAGGAGCATCGGTAATAATAAAGCAGAATCGCATAAAAGGTCCGTACTTTTCATTTAAAATCTTACCGCTTAAGCCTTTTTCGCCAATACCGCAACATCTTGCCGCTTCACCGAAATCGATAATAACGTCAGGAACAGGCTTACCTTCTTCAACTGCTACTGCATGGATAAGTTCATATGTATCCTTTACTTCGGGGTTGGTCGTTTTATCCCCTTGTATCCTTAAATTCGGAACGTGCTTTTGAAGGCAAGCATCATAGCCGTGATCTTCAATTAAAGCACCCATTTTAAGAAGAAATATTTCCGCAAATTCTTCATCAATATACTTTACGCCCATTGTGGTATAAGTATAATACTGTGAGTCATTTTCCATGGTGCGATAAAGTCCTTTTGGTACGGGAAATCCAAAGCCAATGATACATTTTGCACTTGGCAAGATCGCTTTGGGATCTCTTTGCAAACTTTCGGGCACAAAGTTATTTATATCGCCGATACCGCATACCGAAGCACCTAACTCTTTTGCTTTTTGTTTTATAATATCTGAAGTCAGCATAATTTCACCTACCTATCCAATTTCCAAGGTTTGTTTCTTGTGCGCAAAGGTTTATCAAAACGATTTTCCATACATCCGCCTTTTTTCTCAAGCATAGAAACACATCCTCTTATGCAACCACCGCATTTTGCCATGTTATAACCTATCCAACTTGGGAAGTATTTTGCCAATGCACCGTAAACCTTAATAATTTCTTTCTCGGTTGCAATATCCGTCTTACCCTCAAGAAGATCAAGATCACCGTTTTTGTTTTCATCAAAGACCTCTTTAGGAACAAAGGGATTATAATAACTTCCTGCATGAGTATAAAAAGCATAGCAACGCCACATATCTATATCGCCCCATTTAAGGATTTTTCCTGCAAGATTTACTTCAACGGTTTTTCCTGAATTGATTGCAGGGATACAGCCTCCGGGACATTCGCGGACACAAGCACCGCACATACGGCATAAGGGTTCGCCTGAATACATTTCATCATATTCAAGTTCAGCATCAGTAAATAAAAAGGCGACTCTCTGCAAAGGTCCGAATTCAGGGGTTAAAAGCATTTTACTCCAGCCTATTTCACCTAAACCGCAGGCAACTGCCGCAATTCTGAACTGAAACTGAAGATCGGGAGGAACGTTATCTTCTCTTGTTGCGCGGGTAAACTCAACATTTCTGTGGTGGGCGGTTGAATCTTTTGCATACTCGTTTACTTCAATCTGCTCTTCAGGTGAAAGACTGCTTCCCGGTGATCCATCCATATCAGAAACACAACCGCGTGCACCTGTGTTACGGTAGATACAAGCCTCATAGCCTTCATCTTCAATTACCTTGCCTACGCTGTATAAAACTGCAGGGGCAAAAATTTCGTTGATACCGCCGTAAGCCATTGAAGGATACTGATAAAACTGCGTGCCCTCCTCTATTCCCCTTTGAACACCGCGGGGAATTCTGAACACGAAGCCAATACAGCTTTTTGCTTCGGGAAACAACATTCTGGGATCCATTTCGGGAGGCGCACCCTCAAAGCGTGACATAGGCGCAATCCCGCACTTGTCTGCACCTGCTTTTAAAGCGGCTTCCTTAATCATTTTTGATGTAAGCATAAAAAATCTCCTTATAAAGTTATCGTTGCATTTTTTTGTATTTCGCTGCACTTATTGCATTTATAGCATTTCTCATTGCAAGAAAAGGTTTCCAAAAGATCAAGTTTTTTGTTTTCAATGATCTGGGGATAGAATAAAGCCGTGTGATCAGGCTCGAGAAGTGATGTTACCGCCCCTGAATATGAGCCTTTAATATAACTTCTTATTATCTTTTCAGGATCGGAATTAACCCTTGTTGCAAGTTTTAAACCGTCAAAAAGATTTTCATAAAGATAAACGTCTTCAGGACGGATAAAGGTCATATATTTTAACCAGTTTTTGCGGTTTTCGGGATTTTTAAAGAATGTTTTGCACTGTCCCTCAAAAACGTAAGCATTATCCATTTCACTTGATTCCTGCTCATGGGCAACAAGATTATCGTGAAACATGTGTGCTGAACAGTTTTTTAAGCAACCGCTGTTTGCAAGGCCGAAAAGTTTTTTGTTGTTATCATCACACCAAGCGCGAAGTTCTTTGATTCTTTCAAAATCTCGGTTATATTCGCGGGCAAGATAGAAACTGTCAAAAAGATCCTTTACATACTCCATTCCTTCAATCGTGCCGATACCCATATTTACCGATGCCCGTGTGGAAATATCAAAATTTTCTTTAATAAAGCGCGCGATCAAGGGCGAAGTTGTTGTTACACATTGAAGATTAAATTTGTTTAAAAGGAAATCAACCGTATCCCCTATTTTATTATAGAAACTGCGCGCAAGGGCATACTTGCCATAACAGTTACCGTTAAGTAAAAGGTTTAAGGGTATATCTTTTAAGCGTGAAAGGTCTTCAAGTTGCTTGTTTACGTTTTCAAAAAGCAATCCGTTTTTATTAAGATTGCTTCGCCCATTTGGAAAATCGCCAAAGGAAAAGTAAACTTCAGAAATATTTTCCTTGTTGTTTAAAATTTCATCAATTAACGAAAAATCTTGTTTTAATTGATATCCTACAGAAAATTTCATTTTTCACATCACCGCAAACTATTTTATCATAAGCTTTCCTGTTTTTCTACACACTTATTTAAGATATTTTACCGAAAAACACAGAAAAAGCGACGAGAATTTTCTCATCGCCAGAAAAGTGTGAAATTAATTTTTTTCTATTAAAGTATAAAAAATAGAATTGTCGCTACCATACTGCTCACCATATTTTTTGCGCCCGTCAAACTGCATCCATTCGCCTACCGTTACAAGTGCTTTATTTTCCGTTATCTGATTTGCACCGAAATTACCTAATCGCGCACCTCTTTCGGGGACTACAATTTCTTCGGTTTCTTTTATAAGACACATTTTTTCAATGTCAACTTTCGCTGCAAACAAAGGCGCTCTATGACGGAAAACGTGATCATTGTTTTCTGCTTTTCTTGTATAAACAAGGTAGAGATCATCACCTAAATAAAACCAATGTTGTTGAGTATTATAATTTTCAAGAATGTCGCCCGAATCCCAACGCCATATCTGTGGATCGGAAAAATTCTCACCATCATCACTTACTGAAAAATATCCGTAATTATCATTGCGCATAGTGAGGAAATATCTCTTTTTAAATTTTATTAAAGATCCTTCATAAACACCACGGGGTACGGGATTTTCTAAAATGTTACTTATACTTAAGCAGCGAATCTTTTCGCCATCAAAAGACAGACGGGCTACAGCAGCAGATAAGTGAAATTCCTTTTTCAAAAGGAGTTCAACGGGCATTAAAATATCTCCGTTATCCTCAACAACACTTTGAGAACAGCACACTATAATGCCACGCTCATATTCTTCCGCAATTTCAACATATTTTAGTTCTGATATGCTTTTTGTTTTAGGATCAAAAACATAATATCCAACTTGATTTTTTTCAGTATCAACTGAGGTTATTCCATCTTGCTCATAAGTTGCAATATAGCCATAGATTATGATTTTTTCTGTTTGAGGGTGATAGATAGGTGTTGCATCACTTAAAAGGGAAATATAACCATTTTTATGCTTTTTTTCAGTATCCAGCGCACGAGGTTCCGACCAACCTGTGCCATTATATTCAAGATATTTTAAGGGCAAAAATGAATCAGCGCCTGCAACATTAAGGTATTGCATCGTCATAAATAAATATTCTTCGTTTACACTTGTTGCACGTGCATGGACGTAACACTTTTCGCCATCAAAATTTCCGCCAAATTTATTTATTGTTATTTTCACGCCAAAACACCTTTCTCAAAAATCTGATTGAAGGCTCAGCTCTGAAAGAATGATCAGAGCTATCAGTGTTAGTATATTCAAAATACGAATCTTGAGAATAGCCGTAATTTTGGGGTTTATACTGTTTCGACCGCATCTTCTCATCCTGAAATTTGGGATAATGAGTTATCTGAAGGTTATCAATATTACCCATCAAATTGAAGGCGTTTATGATTTTATCAAGATCATACTGACCGCCCCCTTCATTGAGTGCAAGATATTTATCACTAAGGGCGGAAAGAATATCAACACGGCTATAATACTTGAATGATGACGGTATTTCGTGCCATACACCGGAACTATTGCACATTTCTCTTTCATCATATTCCGTTGTTGCAAAATATCGATGCATTTCGCTTAAAACAAGATCATTAAATATAATTGCCTTAATATCCTTTGATAAAAGCCCCATATACATAGCATCATCAGCACCTAAAGAATGCCCTGACACGGCTATCTTATTTGCGTCAACGTAAGAAAGAGTTTTTAAAAATTCAAGCACACAAAGTTTTTGAAAAACAGATAAGCCAAAGTAGCAATATCCCATTTGCATAAGTCCGTGGCAAAGCTGAATTCTTGATGAATATCCCCAATCGTGATCTCGTTCAATGTCAATAGCATTTTCTGCAGTTTCAATATTATCAAAGGCAACGGCAACCATACCGTTTTTAACGTAATGATATGCCATTTTGATGCGCTCAGGATATTTCATAAAGGTGCATTGTGCTTTATCTAAAAGCGATTCGCCCGCCAACGCTTCTTTACTTGCAGTTGACCCGGGAAAGCACATAACCATAGGTGCAGGATTCTCTTTTGTGGCTGTATCGGGAACGAGAATCAAAAAAGTTACTGCTGAATATTTATCAGGATAGAACTCCCACTTTTCAACGGTATAAGTATCGCGTTTAATACTACTCAGCTTTTTTGTTTCAGGCAAAAAAGGTTTTTCAGGAAATAACAAAAGTTCTTTTACCTTTGATTTCAAGGTATTCTGCCATACGGAAAATTCGTCCTTTGTTATATTCTCAGGCAATGATAATAATGGCTTTGTATTGCGCATTTTCTCCATAAATGCCGCAAAAGCAGAGTTAAATCTGCCGTCTGCACGGTTCGATTTAAAATGTGTTTCATAAGTGATCTTCATAAAAGCCCTCTTTTACAATATAAAAATAATAACCAAGGCCTGATATTAACTGGAATATGCCTGATAAAAACATAGTTGCAGTTACGCCTAAAATATCGATCATGGGAATGCATACAAAACCTGCAAGAGATGTGCCTAAAGTGTTTAACAACATTCTGCCTGCACTATACTGCCCCATTACTTTGTAATCACAAATTTTTGTAACTGTAACGGGCACACTATAGTTTATTATAATTACGAAGAAATAATCAATAGCGTAAAACGCCATAAAAGAAAAAGTATTGCCAACAACAATCAGAGGCGTAAATACTGCTACGGCTATGCTTGAAAACAACAGAATATTTCTCTCTTTGACTCTGTTTACCAAACGAGAGTACATAAAGCACCCAACTATGGTAACTATGTATGTAATAATGACGATTATACCGGATGAACCCGTATCAATCAAATTTTCATAATAACCTATCGTTGCAACAGTACCGATTATTCCCAATGAAAATCCGCGCAAAATATTGGGCACAATAAGATAATTAAAAGGTTTATATTTTAAAATTGATATTTTAGTTTTTTCCTCAGTTATTTGAGGTGAATGAATTGCTTTAAAGGAATTTGTTATAACTACATAGGCAAAAAGCATCATCAAAACAAAAATGTAGATCATCTTCATCGCTTGAAAATATCCAAAACTTTTTTGCATGAAAAAAAGAATAAATGAGAAGAGGGCGCAAGTAATTCCTACAATGACACCCGATATCGAAAGAACTCTTCCATATTCCTTCATATTCATTATATGATAAGGCAATTTATAGCAGAGCACGTTATATATGCCAAAGCAGATATTTGATATTACGCCTGTCAAATACATAATCCAATATATGCTTTCACTTTCCGTAAAGCATGACAATACCGTTAAAAAAACTGTTATCGGCGTGTTTAATAAAAAAACATATCCCGAAAATTTTATAACATTTTTACAGTTATCAGATTTTTTCATAAACAATAATATGGTTGCAATCTGAACAATCTGCATTACAGATAAAAATACGTTTACATTATTTTCGCTAACACCTTTTTCAATAAAAAAGGTTTGTATAACCGTGCCTGAAAGACTCATATAAATAAGATTATACAGAACGGTGTGTAAATAAAATTTCGACTTATTCATAACTTTTCCAAAATAAACGTTGAATTATTTTTTTACTTATGATATTATACCATAAAAAGTGGTAAAGTAAATAAACTTGCTAAACCTTTCTCACGAAAAAATGTTTATTTTGGAAATATTATTATGTTTATAGAAGTACAAAATTCAAAAATTCAGTTAGGCGTTGAGCAAATTAACCAAAACATCTCATCACCTATGCATATGCACAGCTATGCTGAAATTCATATTATTTTAGACGGTGCAGTAAGCTTTAAGACGGAAAATACAGAAATTACTTTAAAAACTGCTGAGGCTGTGATTTTTCCTGAAAACACATACCATTCAGCTGAAGGAATAGGCTTTTCCCTTGCTTTTCAAGTAAAAGAAAGTTTCAAAAAAATAAAAGTGATTAAAATTCCCCGTGATTTTTGCCTTGACCTATACAACAAATCAAAAAACAAAGAAAACATACTAAATCATTTATTTTTCATTATAAATGAGTTTTACGACAACGTTAAAATTTCGCCCTGCAAAAGTGACTACGCATATATAATTTCTGAATTTTTATCACTTAATTACGATAAAAATATTACCCTGAAAGATATCGCCGATGCCCTTTCCCTCTGCCCTATGCAGGCGCAACGAGTTATAAAAAAATATACCGGAAAAACTTTCGGTGAAAACCTTTTATCACAGCGAATGACAGTTGCAGAACAACTAAAAAAGACAAAAAGCTTAAACGAAGTCGCTATTCTTGTAGGATATAATTCATACAGCGGATTTTGGAAAGCATATAAAAAATACAAGAGGTGAGAAATTTCTCACCTCTTAAATATTTTTTAGCGCCATTTTACAAAAGTTATATGCAATTTTTTGTTCGGGATCTTCTTTTAAATGGGCAATCAATTCGCTGCCGCGGATATAGTTTTCATCATATGGCTCGTTATCCAAATCATCAATGATTTTTTGGCAACACTTTTTAAAAAGTTCAACGTTTAATTTTTTGGGTTCTTTCCCAAGAAAATCAAAATAATTTTCATAAGTGATACGCGATAAAGTTTTTTTAGATAAGTTAAGACCGCTTAAACTAAAATCCATACCGTATAACTTATCAACGTACTCCCCTGCTTCGGTTAGATTTCTGTAAACGAAAATTTCAAGATCTTTATTGATACTTTTTATGGTGTTACAGTCAGTTCCGAACATTATACGCTTATTATATTTCTCAAAAAAATTCTGCCAGAAATTTATGCGCTTTTTAAAATTGGGATACATTTCAACACCGGGAGTTAAATCAAACATAACGTTTGGATACTTTTCCATAAC
This sequence comes from Clostridia bacterium, assembly GCA_045603265.1. Lineage (GTDB taxonomy): Bacteria > Bacillota > Clostridia > Christensenellales > QALW01 > UMGS1322. Next base: position 5,288 of record JAZULU010000137.1, on the reverse strand, counting down.
CCGCACCGCTTCATCAGGGAAATCAGATAAAAACATAAAGTGGGCAAAACACACGCGAAGTTTGGGATGCTTATCAAGCATTCTGAATGTTTGTGCGTACATTTCTTCTTTTTTAGGGAAAGTCGGATCTGAATATTGTTTTCCCTCGTTCCAAAATTCTTCGGGATCGGCAAGATGAATATTTACGGGTGCATTACGTTCTTCAAGTAAAGAAAACATTTCATCGTAATAAGGATCATCAAGACCTTTGCCATAATACCTTTGCAGATCGGGGCTGAACATAAGTTTTACACCGTCTGCACCAAGATCAAGAACTGTTTCGATCTGCTTTTTTGGATCAACGGAAGCGTATCTATCAGTAACGTGAAAACCGCAAAAGGCGCGCACGTTAATTTTCTTATACTTTTCCTTTATGTACAACGAATAGAGATTATCAGCCGCCCCCCTATAAGAAAGAGATAAAATACAAGCATCCGTTACGCCCACTGACGATATATCATCAAGCATTTTTTCCGTTCTTTCAAGATCAGCAAATCGGGTGTGAATATGGGAATCTGCAATTTTACGTTCAGCCATACAAATCACTCTTTCTTAATCCTTCTTCTTTTTCTTTGATACGATAACAACTACCGCAACTATTGCAATAGCCAGAACACAACCGCCTGCAATAATATAAACAAGTCCGTTACCGTTACTTTCACCCTTTAAAGGGGGCTCTTGAGTTACCGTTACTGAATCAGTTACTTGGGGATCTTTTTCTACCGGAAGATGTTCGATTTTTCTATATTCATCGATTACTTTCTTATAAACATCAATACGCTGTGTGTCAATTTGAACCGTACCGTCATCATTATATAAAACATTTCCTGTTTCATCGCACTTTACCGTCGGGCAGATCCAACCGCCCTCATCATGCTCGTTCCAAGCATAGGTAAGCACCATGTTTGCCTTGGTGTTTTCAGGGTTTTCTCTGACATAATCAAGGGTATCCTTCAAAAGCGCGCCAATATCTTCTGCAGAAGCGTCAAGTGTATAACGGTTAGCATAGGGCCACTTATTCTGATCTGCATCGTTAGGATCGCCATCTATCCATGAAACGGGATTCTTAATACGGGGACGAGTATCGTAGCCCGTTGTTACGCAAGGAATAAGGCTATATCCGCAAGCACCTGAAACTGCACCTAATTCATTGATTCTATCCCTGCACTTATCGGCAACTTTTACATATTCTTCGCCTCCCTTTTCAGTAGGACCTACTGCATACCAGGAAAAAGCATCTGCGCCGCCTTTAATTGTAGCGTTATTTATAATAGCATCTTTTTTGCTAACCATGCCAACCAAATAAAGAGGTTCAGTAATACCTGCTTTTACGGCACCTTCGCGAAGTTTGGTGATTTCTTCCTGATTCCAGTTTTTACCCTCGTAACTATATAAGAAAACTACGGGACGGGAATCAATTCTAACATAACAATCATCTTTCATTGCTTCATAAAGTTCGTTCATTGTTGCACTTGAACGAACTTTTTCAAGGATGCCGCACATTAAAACATCCATTTTCTTTTCGCTTTGTAAGTGAAGTTTTCTTGGATCAGACATAGGATCATTTGTTTCATACCAAAGATATGCAAAATAATCAAGACCTGCCTGCTTTGCATAATCAATCTCTTTATTAATGATATCCATGGAATAGCCCGGGAACGTTACGTTATCATTTTCATCAATATTTGTAAAGAACGGCGCGTGCCAATGGAATTCATCGGGAGAAAGGGCTTTTGCTACCTGACGGGATACGTTACTCGTTTTATGATCTGTTTCAAAGAAAGCGTCCCAGCGGATAGCACCGATCAACGTGTTTTCCTGTCTTGCTATTGGCTTAATTTCGGGGAGTGTTGCTTTTTCATCTTCACTCTCTTGAAGATCTTCCATATCAGGCTCATCATAGCCGATAAACACGTTATCGATATAAACTTCGATATCTTCTTTTATTTTAGGAAGACCGTCAAAACAAAGAGTCCAAGTACCTTCTTTTCTTTCAATGTCTTCTTCGGTAATTTCAAGGGTAAACACTTTTCTTACCCATTTCGAATCGCCTTTAATATCTCCAAGACGGGGATATTCAGAATCTTTTTCTGCCGCAAAATCAAGATGCTCTTTCTTTGCGCGGATAGTTAAAGGAAAATTAAAGGCGCAATCTGCATAAACGTCCATTGAAATATATACCGTTTCTGCTTCTTTAATTAAAGGCTTAAGGTCAAGAGAAAAACTTTGCCATGTGTTGTTTTTTTCGGTAAAAGCCTCAGTATCTACTTTATATTTCATTACCTTGCCTTCACCTTTAGGGTTATCAACGACGGAAATTTCGCCTGCATAAAATACCTTCCATAAAGATATTTCCCCGCTTTCAAAGTTAGAATCTGCTTCAGAAAGAAGATTTCCTTCTATTGCTTCGGCAGAAACACTTAAGTTTACCATTGAAAGCATCATAATGATTACCAGCATCAACGAAAGAATTTTTTTCATGTTTTTTCTCCTTAATTTATAATTTTTTCACCGTCAAAAGCCATTACACCTAATCCGTAACCTATGGTATTGCCTTTTAGCAGATACTCTTTTATTTTTTTCTGTAAAGAATTTTTTTCAGGAAGCTCTTCTATGGGAACATTTTCCTTGTTAAACACGCGCCAGGCATCGGGAAAAACATCTCGTTTATCTGTGCGGAACACTTTATAATTTCGCTTGAACTTTATTATATTTGAGTTTTCATCTAAAATTTCTTCCAACGCAGGCTCTAACAACCAAGAATGGCAGTACATATACAAAATACCGTCTCTGTGATATTCCTTATAAAAATCATATGCTTGTTTATATGAATCCAAACAATCTTCCTGAAGCAGTTTTCCTGCTGACGGTATATGAACATTTATAATATGGTCATTTGCTTTGATGTGCATATTATCGTCATCATAGTCAAACCACGAATCCATAACCTCAAATTGAAGTCTTCCTAAAGCAAATCGTGTTACTTCAAAGAAACGCTGAAACCAAGGTGCTGTCATAGTCCCCCATATGCCGTGAAGATTATGACATTCTATCAATTTATACTTAAGATCGCACATCGAATCATAGAAAATCTTTTCGCTTAACCCTTTTTGCTTATAGAGTCTTTCGAGATGTTCAGTTAAAAGAATTACGAACAGAAGTTTTACTGTAAACTGATGCACTCCTGATTTTTCGGCAATATCATTCATGCTTTTTATTGCTTCAATATAATCAAGATTGCCTTCTTCATACAATTTTACCTGACGAAAAAATTCAGGCTCCTTAATTTTTTTATAGGCTTCCGATAGTGTTGTTCGTGCCTCTTCGGGATAATCAAATTTTTCAAAGAATTTATTGAGATATTCCATTTTTATATTCACCTATTGCTTTTTTTATTGCGTCAAGATGGCTTCTATCCATAACGTTATTGCCAAATTCATCAGTAACCGTATTTCCATTTTCATCTACGGTAAGTGTAGGACAGCACCAACCGCCTTCATCGTGCTCATTCCAAGCATACATAAGCACTGTAGGAATATTTTTCGCATCATTAAGCGTCTTTTTTGCGTGCTCATAAATTTCATCAGCAGTGCCGGTATAGGCAAAGTTCTTTCCGCCCATCCATGAAACAGGATTTAATGCACGAGGTCTGAAATCAAGACCGCATGAGATCATCGGAACGGGATCAAGAATTTCTTTTAAGTTGTGAAACATTAAGTTACGTTTCTCTGCCTTTTGAAGAAGTTCCCGATAACTCCAGCCTTCCCCATCAGGGAAACAACTGTAAGAAGAAATAGCCTCATAGCCTTTTAAACTAAGATCATAAGCGCGCATTGCGTCCCCATCGCCAAGCGCAATAAAATAAGGTAAAGGATTGCCTTTTTCCATTATTCGGTCTCTGATCAAATCAAGATATCCTTTGCTTATATTTACTGCTCCGAAAATAAATATTGCAGGACGATCAAGAATTTTAAAATAAAAATCTTCTTTGCAGGTTAAGGCAAGTTCATCGATACTTTCATCATCAAGATACGAAACACCGATTATTGCACACATTTTTATTTTATCGCGCCAAGCAGATTTTGTATGCTGCCTTCTCGCATAACACATGGGATCGCTGTTTTTATACCAACAATAGGCAAAATAATCTATGCCTGCATCACTTGCCAACTCACATTCATAATCAAACTGTTCTTGAGTGGCTTCACCAAATACAATCTTATCTTTATCAACAGTTTTTGCAAAGAAAGGTGCATGGCTATGAAAAATATTAGGTGAAAGTGTTTTTGATACTTCTCTTGAAACATTGCTTTTTTCGTTTTCAACAGAAAAATAAGCATCCCAGCGAATAGCACCTACCGAACATTTTTCCAAAAAAACGTTTTTTTCTTTTATCACCGAGATTTTATCCGTTTCTGTTAAAAGATAGGAAGAAACAAAATAATCATCAAGGGGTTCATTTGAATCTTGAATTATATATGATATTACTTCTTTAACTTTAAGTTTCTCCCACAAATCAAGTTTTGCTTTAATCGGAACAAATGTTTCAGGTGTGATCTCTGCTTTTTCACCGAAAAAATATGAAGTATATTCTTCATCGTTAAGAGTATATATAACTTTAAAATATGCAGTAAGATGTATAACCTCTTTTTTACTTTTGACGAGATATTCTACCGAGTAATTGTTTTTGCCGTCAAGCAAGACTGCAGGCGAACTGTATTTATATTTGCGCTTTTCAACTAAAAGAGTGCCGTCAGTTTCCTTTAAAGTCGCTTCACCTTCAGGAAAAACATTCAGGTTAAAAATATTCAAAATTTATCACCTCTTTTTTAATTTTACACTATCAGAACGGTTAAATCAATGCATAATATTGCTTGATTATGGAAAAAAATTGAACTTTTTCTAAAAAAACCTTTACTTTGGTGTGTTACAAAGCATAAAATTGCTCTTTTTCAATTATTGCTTTAATTCAGAGCACAAATTCAAGAAATTTGGTATTTACTTTTGTTTTTCTTTTTGTTAGAATAAAAGCAACAAATCAAAAGGAGTTTTTAATCATGAATAAGAAATGGATATATTTTATTCAGTTAAGCAACCACATGTGGGATGACGGTGGCGGCAGAAAGCGTTTCTGGTACTACGATTTTGACAAAAGTGTTTATACTCCCAATAATGACGTTGATTTCGGCGTATGGCACAGAATTGTAAAGCGTGCTTCAGAATGCGGTTACACTACCCTTTTAATTGAT
>JAZULU010000136.1:0-15775 GCA_045603265.1 Clostridia bacterium | reverse complement strand
ATTCCCTGCTCGGAATGTCGCCCGTATAAAGCGCGTATCTTAATGCAATCAAAATCAAGTTCCGTATCGGGATACATGGGATAAATGCGTGTAGGAGAATAGTTAAGCCATTTTGCCAACGGCATTGCCGTTTGATCACCGCACAACAAAAGGGGATTAAATTTTTTCAAAAGATTGGGTATATCAATAATATGATCAAAATGGGCGTGAGATAAGCAAATAATATCACATTTTTCAATGGCTTCCCATGTAAGAAGCGTACTGTCACAATCTGTTACAAAAGGATCGCTTACTACCGTTACACCGTCGCAACAGATCTCAAAGCACGTTACCGATAACCATTTAATTGAAACGCCGAATTTTTTATTCATATTGTATCACTCCTTATAGGACTATTATATCATTTTCAGTTAAAATATGCAAAACTTTTTGAAATCTGCAGCAACACTTGATTTTCATATTTCAATATGATATAATACTTTAAAATTTATAAAAATGGAGTAGTGGCTTGAAGAACATAGATTCTGAAATGAAGACATTAACATGGGTTGCAAATGAAACCTTTACTGCAACAAAAGACGGTTCATAGAAACCCCCCGAAAAGGCAACATGTAATATGGTACTCTACGTATATAAATAAATTCATTGATATTATTAAAAGGATCGTCATTTATGCAAATTTTACTTAACAAAAATATGCCCTATTTTAAAACAGCAATGCACTGCCACAGTTTAAATTCTGATGGTAAATTGTCTGTTGAAGAACAAAAGGAATTGTTTAAAAAAGAAGGTTATTCCATTGTCGCTTTTACCGATCACGAGCACTTAATTGATAATTCGTATTTAGATGATGAAGATTTTTTAACAATAACTTCTTGTGAAATCGCAATTAAGGAATTTTCTGATCAGTCCACTTTAAAAAATACTTTAATGCGCGTTACTCACCTTAATCTATATGCGCAAGATCAGCATAACGTTATAACACCCTGCTATAATTCGGTTTACGATCATTTCATAAACGATAATATAAAAGATAAAATTAGATTTAATGGTCAGTATGATCGCGTTTATTCAAAAGACGGAATAAATGCAATTATAAAAGAAGCAAAATCTCAAGGCTTTTTGGTTTGCTATAATCACCCTGAATGGTCATTGGAAAATGCCACTGATTATTTGCAGTACGACGATCTTGATTTTGTTGAAGTTTATAATCATGCCAGCACCATTGGAGGTTGTGAATGTTATCAGATCCAGGCTTTTGATGATTTTTTAAGAAAAGACAAAAAGATTTTTAACGTTATGGCAGACGATAGCCACAAAAAAGAACATATGTTTGGCGGATTTATTATGATAAATGCCCCAAAACTTGATTATGGTACAATAATTTCTGCCCTGAAAAAGGGTGAGTTTTATTCAAGTCAAGGACCGTTAATTTATTCTTTAACAAGAAACGGCAACGAAGTAACTGTAGAATGTTCCGATGCAAAAAGAATAAGCCTCTCAACAAAAGGAAGGCGCACAGAAGCACAATGCGGTGTAAACTTAACAAAGGCAAAATTCAAATTAAAGGAATCTGACGGATATTTCCGCATAACCGTAGTTGATGAATATAATAATCACGCCCACACCCAAGCCTACGAAATATAATTTTTTAATTGTAAGCCTGCTCAATAAAACTTTGAGCAGGCTTTTAAGTTTTTAAAGAAGTATCAACTCTTCACCTCCCCTTATACAGGGGAAGGGCATTTATGGTCATCGCAACAAAGGAAAAGCCCTTGCTTTTGCAAGGGCTTGTTTGCGAAGATTTCTCGTGCTGTGTCACAGTGCAAAAAAACTTAAAAATCAGGTGAATTATACCTCTACCCCTTGAGTGAGAAAAAACTTGAAATTCAAGGCGTGAGCGGGTAATTGTGAAGGAGTTTACATGACGGTAAATGACTGAACAATTATCCCGTTCACAACACAGAAAAAATCCCCGAAGAATTCTTCGGGGATTTGGTTTCAAGGAATTTTCTCGCTCAAGAGAATTAGTCGCGGCGATGACGACGAGTAATAGCAGGCATATCAAAATCAATATCATCGTACTCGTCATTGCTTTCTTCTGCTACATTGCTTCTGAAAGATGAGAAGAAACCGCCACGCTTGGGCTCTTCTTCTGACTGTTCGGGACGACGGCGTTCTTCGCGACGGGGCATAAAGATTTCATCGTCAGCAGGCTCAGATTCCATCATCTGAGGTTTTACAGGCTGTGCAAACTCAGGGCTTGCAGGAGCAGCCTTAGGTGCGAAATTGGTCATAACAAGACCATCTTCTTCCTCATCATCTTCAACGGGACGAACTACACGTTCTGTCATGCGCTGAGGCTTATGAGATCTTCTTTCTTCCTTTTCAAAACCGGTTGCGATAATTGTGATACGAACTTCGTCATCAAGGCTTTCATCAATACCTGCACCGAAGATAATGTTTGCTTCAGGTGAAACAGCCTCATGTACAAGGTAAGCAGCTTCGTTGATTTCATTAAGTGAAAGTGAAGCGTCACCCATGATCGAAAGAAGTACACCGGTTGCGCCGGAAATTGTTGTTTCAAGAAGGGGTGAAGAAATTGCATGCTTAGCAGCATCAATAGCGCGGTTTTCACCTGTTCCGATGCCGATACCCATATGTGCAATACCCTTATCTTTCATGATTGTACGAACGTCAGCAAAGTCAAGGTTAATAGTGTTTGAACGAGTAATAAGTTCAGAAATACCGGAAACGCCCTGACGGAGAACTTCATCAGCCTGACGGAAAGCCTCAGTCATTGAAGTGCCCTTGCCAACAACCTGCAAAAGTTTATCGTTGGGGATAACGATCAAACTGTCAACTTCTTCTTTAAGTTCAGAAATACCGCGATCAGCGTTTGTAGCGCGTGCTCTGCCTTCAAAAAGGAAGGGATATGTAACAACACCAACGGTAAGGATACCCATATCCTTTGCAACTTCAGCTACAACGGGAGCAGCACCTGTACCTGTTCCGCCACCCATACCTGCGGTAACGAAAACCATATCTGCACCGCGAAGTTGATCCATGATATCATCACGACTTTCTTCAGCAGCCTTTTTACCAATTTCAGGATTTGCGCCGGCGCCAAGACCCTTTGTGATCTTATCACCGATCTGTAATTTTTTGTTTGCCTTTGAACGCTGAAGTGCCTGACGGTCGGTATTGATAGCAATATATTCAACACCTGTAAGACCAGCAGAGATCATTCTGTCAACAGCGTTATCACCAGCACCGCCAACGCCAACTACTTTAAGTTGAGCAAAACCCATTTCAAGATCTATTTCCATAATAAATTCTCCTTTCAAGAACTACCTTTTAAATAAATTTTTTATATTTTCAAAAAAACCTGATTCATCCTCGGTTTCAGCTTCAAGGGCAAGATCTGCCACCGCCAATGCCGAAGAATAAGCCGGTTGATTGAAACACGTTGATTGAGGCATAACTATTGTAGTATTATGGGTCGTTTCTTTTTGAACAAATTCCCTTAAACCACGCATAGCAGCCGTACCGCCGGTAACAAAAACGGGAACGTAGTGAGGCAAGTTACAACCGCTTCTGTCAAGAGTTTCAACTATAACATCAAGCATCTCCCTTAGCCGTGCTTCTATTACGGCTTGCACTTTATATGCAGGATAACGCTCAAACTTATAAGTATCCTTATCACAAACCTCATAACAGTCATCTTCGCTTAAAGAAAGACCGTATATGGCGCGTTTTTTCAATTCCGCCGCCACATGACGTTTTGTATTAAGCACTTTTACTAAATCATCAGTAATATTAGCCCCGCCAAAGGGCAGAACTTTATGGAATATCAGCCCGTCACCACGGGAAGCCATAACGCAAGTGGATGTATCGCCTATATCGATCATCACTGCGCCTTGATCACGTTTTTCCTGAGGAATAAAACGCAAAGCCTCAGCATAAGATGCGCCGATAAAAGTGCTGGCCGTATAACCATAATTTAAAAGAATTTTTGAGATGCCGTTTGCAAACCAACGTTCAGCAAAAACGTAAGATATTACGGCACTTATTTTTTTAGCTTTTCTTGTAACAGGTTCCATGGTCTTTCGCGCATCATCAAGCATGAAAGCGATGGGACACCTGTGTATCATCATATACTCTTTGGGTACCTGCAGTTTGCTTCTGCCCAGTTGATACAAACGATCAATATCTTCTTGAGTAAGAGTTTTCTGACCTTTAAACTCCATCTCAACTTTCCCGCAAACAATTTTTATAAAATCGGCAGGGATACCAACGTGTACCGCCTTGGCTTTTCTTCCGGCAATTTTTTCAGCCTCACGCAAGGCACTTATAATTGCAGGAGCAAGACTATGCTTGTCCACCCATCTGCGATTTTTGTATCCTGGGTAAGGAACTGAAGCACTGCCCAATATATGTGTTTCGTCATACTGACCTGCTTCACATATCACAGAAACAACCTTGCTGGTGCCAATTTCAATGACGGTTGAAATCTGCCGCATCAGGTCTTTTCCTCCATATAAGAATATATTTCCATACTCATTATATATAATAACAGAAAATTCAAAAAAGTTAAAGTGTTTTTTTAATATTTTCGTAAATTTTACGCAAAAAAACGTAAAATTTTTAATTTTTTCTTAAATTCAGCCTATATAAAAGCCTCCGGAGCTTTCCATATGGATACTTTGACCATCTGTAAGCTTGTCCTTTACGGCTTCAACAGTTGCTTCAAGATTTCTCAATCTGTCATCGGCAGTTATACCGCTTGCTATTATAACGGTAATATCATTCTCGTAAGTGAGAACTATTTTTTGGGGATCATTCATATCGATCCCCGTTATTTTATCGTTAAGGTGATACTTATCCATAGCCTCAAGCACGCGGAAAACACCACTGAGTTTTTCCTCAGAATCGCTTGAAATCTTTTGTCCGCCCTGAGGCTCAACAATACTTAAATTATATATTTTTGTAAGGCCATCCACTGCGACCTGATTTAGTCCGATGGTCGTACCCTCGGCATCAATAACGTAATAGCCGAACACGGTGCCTATCTGGGCAACCGGAACACGTTCATGAACTTTTATTTCAACGCCCGTTGGGAAAGTTCTTTTTATATCATCAACTACAACAAAATAGTTTTTTTCAATATTTTCTTTAGCGGCAAACTCATCTACATGAAGAATGTTCGTATCATAATCGATTCCACTTAAATTGATTATCTCTTGCGATGAAATGGAGGTGTTTCCGACTACAGTTATGCTTGAAACGTTGAAAAGTGAACTGTTTACAAGGAAAAACATTACGATTATAAGCACCAGTACAAATATCCACATAAGTATGGGGCTTGGTCCGTAATTTTCGTTTCTCTTTTTGCTCATACTACTCCTCCAAAACAATAATTTCTGCACCTAAATTTCTTAGTTGTTTTTCAAATTCAAAATATCCACGGTCAATAAGACCGTTATCTTTTATTACAGTTATTCCTTTTGCAACAAGACCTGCAATTATAAGTGCCGCACCGCCGCGCAGATCGTGAGTATAAACCGTTGTGCCATTTAGTTTTTCTACCCCCCGTATAACCGCCATACGATCTTTGATGGTTATATCCGCGCCCATTTTTTTAAGTTCTCCTGCAAGGCGGAAACGGTTCTCAAAAACATTTTCAACCAAAATACAAGTGCCCTTTGCAACTGACTGCAAAGCCATCATCGGTGACTGCAGATCCGTTGGAAAACCCGGATATGGCATTGTTTCAATTACATGGGAAGATTTAAAACGGTTTAAAGAATTTATAATAATTCCATTGTCCGAATCATTGATATCACATCCCCCATCTTTTAGTTTTTCAACAAGATAAGAAAGATGTTCCTTTTGTCCATTTTTAATAAACACCTGCCCGCCCGTTGCCGCTGTTGCAATCAAAAAAGTTCCTGCGACGATTCTGTCGGGAATGGGCGTATATTCACAACCGTTCAATTCCTTTACACCGTGAATGACGATTCTTCCGCTGCCTGCGCCCGATATTCTGCCGCCCATTTTGTTGATAAAATTTTGCAGATCAACTATTTCAGGCTCTTTTGCCGCATTTACGATTATCGTTGCGCCTTCAGCAAGGGATGATGCCATCATAATGTTTTCAGTTGCACCTACGCTGGGATAATCAAGATACACTTCTTCACCTTTAAGTTTAGTGCAAGTGCAAATAACGTGACCATCCTTTTCTAAAACAGATGCCCCTAATTTTCTAAGACCCATAAGGTGTAGATCGATAGGACGAATTCCTATATCGCAACCGCCGGGATAGCCAAGTTCTGCACGTTTAAGCCGTGCAAGTAAAGGTCCAAGAATAAATATGGAAGAACGAAGCCTGCGCATCAGTTCATCATCCATAGCATAATTAAAAATGTCTTTTGTGATTATATGTACCCTATTCTGATTATACGTCACGCGACACCCTATGTCCTTTAAAAGTTCAAGCATCTGCAAGACGTCACTAAGCGGCGGGCAATTATTTATTACACACTCATCTTTAGCAAGAATCGTTGCCGCCAGTATGGGTAATAATGAGTTTTTTGCGCCGTGGACCGTTACTTCGCCATTAAGTTTTTTACCGCCGCAAATAACTATTTTCTTCATTTAAAAGCACCTCATATATTAAAATCTTTCAATTTAATATATGATGAAAAATGCTTATTCGTTACTTTCTTTAACTTTTCGGGGTTTTCTTCCGGAAACACTTAGAAGGATTCCCGTACCGCAAAGCATGATACCTAAGGATGTTGCACCCTTTGAAATGAAAGGCAGAGTTATTCCCGTTGATGGAAGTACGTTTGTTGCAACACCCATGTTGATAAATGCCTGAAGCACAATAAGTGTTGTTACGCCAACTGCAAGATATGCACCGAAACTATCACTTGCCTCCATTGCAATTTTTATTCCGAAAAATGCAAAAGCAATATAAAGTCCCACTACAAGCGTTGCTCCCACAAAGCCGAATTCCTCACAAATAATGGAGAAAATATAGTCCGTATCGCTCATGGGAAGATGGGTTATTTTTTGCTTACTATTGCCAAGACCAACGCCGAAAAGTCCGCCGTCGCCAATGGCATAAAGTGATTGAACTACCTGGTATCCTACGTTTTTAGGATCGTCCCAAGCGTTAAGCCATGCTTGAAGTCTTCTGCCCTGATATCCTGTAACGGAAATCATTATGGGAACAAGTGCACCGATACCTGCAATTCCGCCAACGAGCCACTTCCACTGCATGCCTGAAACGAACATTACGATAACTACCGCGCCTAAAAGGCACATCGTTGTTGAAAGGTCAGGCTCGGCAATTATTAAAACAGCAAGCAAACCTATTGGTAAAAGAAGACCTAACCATTCCCTGAAACTGCGATACCACCATTTTTTTGTTGAAGTATAAAATGCCGCGTAGATTACTGCCATAAACTTAGCGATTTCCGATGGCTGAAAAGTAAATGCCGAAAGCCTTATCCAACGATGTGAATCATAAGTAGGCTCAAAAGCAAAAACTGCAATAAGCAAAATTACGCAACCGATAAAACCCGTAATCAGCCAACGGGGTTTTTGTAAAATATGATAATCCATTCTGCCGATAACAAGCATACATATTACGCCTAATATCGCAACGAGTCCCTGCCACTTAATGTCATCAAGATAAGATCCATCGTTGTTTGCCAGAAGCGATTTATTATAAGACGCGCTTAATACCATTACAAGGCCGATACATGTAAGTGTAATGGTTATGAATATCAAGGGCAAGCACATTCCCCGATACACATATTTGTTTTTGTCTGCCATAAAAGGCACTCCTTAAAATTTATTTACTATCTCTTTGAAAACTTTTCCGCGCTCTTCAAAATCTTTGAACATATCGAAACTTGCGCACGCAGGCGAAAGTAATACGTTATATCCATCATTTGCCTTTTCTTTTGCTTTGTTTACACATTCCTCAAAGTCGCCCTTGCAAACAGTATAATTTGTCCAATTATATTTTTTTGCGGTTTCTTCAAGTTTTTCTGCAGTAACACCGATAAGTACGGTGTGTTTAATGTTATCTGTAAATGCTTCAAACAATGAATCAAAACTTCCGCCCTTATCATAACCGCCTAAAATAAGAACGGTAGGCTTTGTCATAGTTTCGATGGCTTTTATCGTAGAATCGGGATTTGTTCCCTTTGAATCGTTTATGTAAGTTACACCATCTTTGGTGCAGACCGTTTCAATACGATGTTCAACACCTGAAAAGGTCTTCAACGTATATTTAACTGCTTCTTTCTCTACACCGCAAAGCATGGTAAGAAGTACCGCCGCCAAAGCATTTTCAAGATTGTGGGGTCCTTTTATCATTACTTCATCAGTTGAGCAGATGATCTCTTTTTTGCCAAAATACTCAAATACGATGTTTCCGTTTTCAACGTAAGCACCCTCATTAAGTTTCTCTTTTCTTGAAAAGAAAACCGGTGTGCCGGGAACGGTTGAAGCAAGATTTCTTACTATTTCATCATCATAATTTAAAATTGAGAAATCTTCTTTTGTCTGATTTTCAAAAACACGCGCTTTTGCGGCAATGTAATTTTCCATTGTTTTATGACGGATCATGTGATCCTCGGTAATATTTAAAAGTGCCGCTGTTTTGGGATGAAATTCCTTAATACCCTCAAGTTGATAACTGCTTATTTCGCATGCCATAAAAGCATTTTCACTTGCTTCAAGCGAATGGGCTATGTAAGGCTCACCGATGTTGCCTACAACATAAGTTTCTTTTTTGGCATTTTTAAATATTTCACCCGTTAAGGTTGTTGTTGTGGTTTTTCCGTTTGTGCCGGTTATTGCAACTGTTGTGCCCTTGCAAAGTCTGTATGCAAGTTCGATTTCGGCAATAACCTCTTTTCCCTGCTCCTCTGCCTTTTTAGCATATGGCAAATTTAAGGGAACCGATGGCGAAACAACGATAAGATCCGCTTCATCAACTAACCGGTCCGGTTTTTCGCCAAGGCGGAAAGTATATTCGTTTTTATCTAATTCTTCAAGACCTTCCAACTGATCAAGAGGCTTTGAATCGTTTAAAATTACCTTTGCATTAAGACTTTTAAGTACCGGTGCCGCTGCTATACCGCTACGGGCCATACCAATAACAAGAACTGTTTTATTTTCCATAAAAAACTCCTTAGAATCTAACATATGCTAATATGAACGATAATGCACATGATACTATTGTTATTAAAGTGTACATATTTGTTACAGTTGTTTCGTGATAACCTAAAAGTTCGTAATGATGATGCAACGGTGCCATTTTAAAAATACGTTTTCCGTGAGAAATTTTAAAGTAGCCAACCTGAAGAATAACAGAAACGCAAGTTAAAACAAGCATAATGCACATAACAGGAAGTAAAAGTGCCATCTTTGAATATAAGGCAACGATTGCAAGACAACCGCCTAATCCTAATGCGCCCGTATCGCCCATGAAAATTCTCGCAGGATATGTATTGAATCTTAAAAAGCCTAAGCATGAGCCTGCCATTAAAGCAGAAAGAATTGCAAGTTGTTCGCCTTCTTTTATGAGGGTTAAATTAATTAAGATTATTGCCGACAGAGAAATTCCTTGAACAAGAGTCATTTTTGATGCTAAACCATCAAGACCGTCAGCAAGGTTTTCACCATTTACAATGGCAAGGATAACGAACATCGCAAAGGGAATATACCAAATGCCGAAATCAACTTCACCTACAAAAGGTATATATACTCCGCTTCCCACATAATTATAGCCGTACCATGCAACGATCAAGGCAATACCGAACTGACCGATTATCTTCTGATATGCTCTTAAACCCAAAGAACGTTTTTTGAAAATTTTGATGAAATCATCTAAAAATCCTATAAGTCCGTAACCTAAAGTTGCAAGAACCGCAACAAGCGCACCGCCTTTAAACTGAAATATCAATGCACCGATACCGATAGCGATCATCATCATTATACCGCCCATAGTAGGAACGTTCTGTTTTTTCAAGTGGCTTGCAGGACCGTCATCACGCACCTGCTGACCGAATCTTAAAATTTGCATCAGTTTTATTACAAGAGGTCCTATAATAAGACAAATTACGAATGCAATAAGAAAAGCATATACTGAATTTAACATTTTGCTACTCTCCTTTTAGCCTTTAACTATCTTCTCAACAACTTCGCGGTCGGAGAAGTGGTGCTTTTCGCCTTTGATTTCCTGATAATCTTCATCGCCTTTGCCGCAGATGGCAATAACGTCGCCTTTTTCTGCAACTGAAAGTGCGTGCTTGATTGCCAAAAATCTATCGGCAATTCTTATGTACTCACATGGATTATTTAGACCTTTTTCAATTTCATCGATAATTGCTTCAGGCTCTTCAAAACGCGGATTATCGCTGGTGATAACCATATAATCACTTAATCTGCCTGCAATCTCACCCATTATCGGTCTTTTAACTGCGTCACGGTTACCGCCGCAACCAAACACGGAAATAAGTTTTCCTTTTTTGAAAGTATTTATGGAAGTAAGAATATTTTCAAGTCCATCAGGAGTGTGAGCATAATCAACTATAACGCTTACTCCCTTTTCACCCGTATCAACGGCTTCAAATCTACCCGGAACAGATATAAAACTTTCAATACCTTTTATCGCCTCTTCAATATTAAGCCCTGCCTTTAACGCACAGCCTATTGCACAAAGTGCGTTTGAAATATTAAAAAGTCCCGTTGTATTTACCTTTACATTATATATATCGTTCTGATATTTTAAATCAAAAGTTGAGTTTGTTGCAAAAATATTTACGTTTTCAGCCTTTAGATCTGCTTCACGCTCATAAGAATAAGTTATGTACGGTATATCTTTTTTTGTTAAACTTCTGCCGAACTCATCATCAATATTGATTATGCCGTAATCTGATATTTTTTTATCGAAAAACTTTGCTTTTGCGTTAGCATAATTTTCCATGGTGATGAAATATTCAAGATGATCCTGGGTCAGATTGGTAAAGCCTGCAGAAATAAACTTCATACCCGAAACCTTATATAGATCAAGGGCATGTGCAGTAACCTCCATAACCACCCACTGAGCACCTTTTTTAAGCATTTCGCTTAAAGCATACTGAAGTTCAATGGGATCAGGCGTTGTTGCTGTAAGAATTTTAATATCAAGTTTTTCATCATTAAGCCAGATTCCCCCTGTGCCGATAACACCGCAAGAAATATTATTCTTTTTGGCAATGGCTTTTACCATATAAGAAATGCTGGTTTTGCCGTTAGTGCCGGTAACACCGATCATTTTTAGTTTTTTAGAAGGATTTCCAAAAAACTCGCTTGAAGCATATGACATGGCCTCGCGCGTATTTTTAACTACTATCTGGGGAATTTCACAATCAACGGGATGTTCAACAACTGCCGCCGCTGCGCCTTTTTCATAAGCCGACTGAACGAACTTATGACCATCCACCTGCGTGCCGTTTATTGCAAAATACAGCGCGCCTTTTTCGCATTTTCTTGAATCTATGGTAAGAAAATCTATATTTTGATCTTCCGCTTTATTTAAAAACTCTGCTTTAAATTTAAAAATATCCTTAACAAGCATATTTTTCTCCTTAATCAATACCGTAATAAGTTGTAGTGTCCGTTTCCGTATCACCTTTTACCTTTACAATACTGTTTTTTTCCACCATTTTGCCGCCTGCGGGAGTCTGTGAAACCACACTTCCGCTTTTTTCTATCTCAATAAGAAGTCCGTTTTCCTTTAAAAGTGATGCGGCAACTTCCATATCCATGCCCGTAACATTAGGAACTTCAACGTACTGTTTTTCTTCTGTTTCCGTTTTGGGAATCTGCATATACTGTAAAACTTTTTCAAGGATCTGTCCTGCATACGGTGCGGCTGTTACTGAGCCGTAATCATTATACATTTGAGCCTCATCAACAGTTACCAAAATTGCAACCTGAGGATCATCGGCAGGCGCGAAGCCAAAAAACGAGCCAATATGAACGTTGTTTACAATTACACCGTCACGGTATTTTTGGGCAGTACCCGTTTTTCCGCCCACTTTATAACCTTCAACCTGCGCATTTTTTCCGCCGCCCATTTCAACAACGTTGTTAAGCATTTGGCGCATCTGTGCACTTGTATTTTCGGAAATAACGTTGCGTACCGCAATAGGTTGATTTTTAACCAGCACGTTACCGTCATCATCAGTCATTGAATCTACAAAATAAGGCTGATAAAGTGTTCCGCCGTTTATAACCGCACAAGCGGCAGTTATAAGTTGAAGAGGCGTTACCGCAATGGACTGACCAAAGGAAATTCTTGCAAGATCTGTATTTTTAACGTATTTGGGGGCAAGAATTATGCCTGATTGATCTGCTGAGAAGTCAACACCCGTGGTGGTGTTGAAGCCAAAATTATATAAATACTCGTAAAGTGTTTTCTGTCCTACAGAAAGACCCATCTGCATGAAAGCAGGGTTGCAGGAGTTCTGTAAAACCTCACTCATAGTCTGACTTCCGTGAGGTACTACGCGCCAGCACTTTATTTTTTCGCCGTCAACAATGTGATATCCCGGACAATTAAAGGTTGAAGCAGTTGAAAACTTACCCGTTTCCAATGCACAAGACATGGTAAACATCTTAAATGTTGAGCCCGGTTCATAGGTATCAAGTATGCACGAATTTCGTGAATAAGAACTTTTTTCTTCGCTTGTTGCCGTAAGAGGATCGTAATCAGGAAGATTTACCATTGCAAGAATTGCACCGTTCTTAGGATTCATTACAATGCAACGCACTGATTTAGCACCTGTTTGTGCCATACAGTCACGCATAGCGTTTTCGGCAAATGCCTGAATTACAAAATTTACGGTAAGATTAATGTTTACACCGTTGGTAGGATCGATGTATCTTTGATCACTGCCGGGAATCTGTCCGCCCGAAACGTTGGTTGAAGAAATAAGTTTTCCCGTAAGACCGCGAAGTTGTTTATCGTATTTAAGTTCAAGACCTTCACTGCCTACACCGTCAACATTAACACTTCCAAGAACTTGAATAAGTGAAGATCCTTTTGGATAATATCTTTGAACGTCATCAACAAGATAAAGTCCCTTTACGTCAATAGATTCGATATATGCAATCTGACTTTCATTAAGATGCCTTGCAATGGTATATTCACCCAATGACGTTTCAGGATCATAATTTACTTTTTTGAAAATCGTTTCATAGGAATATTTATTTTCAAAAAGTTCAACAAGCATCGTTGTTATCGTTTCGGCAGAATAACCCGATTTAGACAAGGTTTTCGGCTTCACATTAAGCGTCTTTGATGCACCGCTTATCGCAAGAGGCTCACCTAAAGCATCATAAATAGTTCCCCTTGATGCGGAAACTGTTGAAGTGGAGGTCCACTGCCCCAACGCTTTACGCTGAAGTCGATCTGCCGCAATTATCTGCCAGTAAAACAATGCGCCCACTATGATAGAAAAAGCCAATATCATAGCAAGGCACACTAAAAGTAATCTGTTTTTGTATCTGTTAGCCTTTACGCCCAACTTTTAATCCCCCTTCCAAGAGAGCTGAAAAAATCAAGTACTGCATCGTACATATTAACACTCTCTTGTACTTGAACTTCCTCAACAACGTTAGCTGCAGGAAGAACAACGGTAACAATGTTTTCTTCAGTAGGATAATCAAGGGCAAGCTGATTTTCAGCCACTTCAAAGTAGGAATTAAGTTCATTTCCTACTGCACCGTCTTTTTCAGCCGTATTTACAAGAATCTGCAAGTCTGATTTTGCCCTTGCAAGTTCCCTGATCTGGCGATTATTGCTGTAAATCTGAGCATTACGGGTTACAACAAGGAATCCCATAGCGGCAACGGAAACTACAAGCATGGTAAGTGCAATACAACGGGCAACCTCAAATTTTCTTAAAGCTTTTGCTTCGCGCGCCTTGCTTACGGAAGGCTTTTGCTCAGGTTTACGCTTTCTTTCAGGCTGGAGAACGTACTCAGGCTGAAGTGCGGCATTACTGTCCACTCCGTAATAAACTCGATATTCTCTTTTATTTGCTCTCTGCCTGCTCATTATATTCACCTTTTTTGCTTTTTATGATTTATATACGTTCCATTGCCCTTAATTTTGCACTTTTACTTCTGGGATTAACTTCAAGTTCTTCTTCACCGGGAAGAACTGCTTTTGTAATTACTTTCACCGTAGGCACCTTACCGCAGATGCAAACGGGGATCCTTGGCGGGCATGTGCAGGGATTCTGAAGATTCTGCATTGTGTGCTTTATTATCCTATCTTCAAGACTGTGGAAAGATATTACACACATTCTTCCGCCAACATTAAGTTTTTCTGACACGTCCTTAACAGTACCTTCAAGTATGCCAAGTTCGTTATTTACTTCAATTCTGATTGCCTGGAAAGTTCTTTTTGCAGGATGAGGACCTGTTCTTCTTGCGCGGGTGGGAATTGCTTTTTTGATTATCTCAACAAGTTCACCCGTCGTATTAATTGATCCTTTTTCTCTTTCGGCAACTATGTACTGGGCAATTCTGGGTGCCCACTGTTCTTCGCCGTAATCGCGAAGAATTCTTGTAAGTTCCTTTACCGAATATTCATTTACCACGTTAAAGGCGCTCATATATTGATTCTGATCCATGCGCATATCAAGAGGCGCGCTGTGCTGATATGAAAAACCGCGCTCAGCCGTATCAAGTTGATATGAACTTACGCCAAGATCAAGAATGCAACCATCTATTTTTTCAATGCCTAAATCATCAAGTACGTTTTTTATGTCAGCAAAATTGCTTTTTACAAGTTTTACTCTGTCGCCAAAAGGTTTAAGTCTTTCCCCTGCCGCCCTTAATGCATCATCGTCACGATCAATACCGATAAGGGTACAATTTGCTTTTTTTAAAATTGCCTCACTATGTCCGCCGCCGCCTAAAGTACCGTCAACGTAGATACCGCCGTCGCGAACGTTTAAAAGCTCAATACTTTCATTAAGCAATACCGACGTATGCTTAAATTCCATTTTTTCCTCCTGAAAGTTTTTGGGTTATCTCTTTCTGAAGTGTTTTACGTTTGTCAAGTGATGAGTAGTTACCGTTGTTCCAGTTTTCAGCATCCCAAATTTCAAAATGGTCGCCAACACCAACAACTACAAGTTCTTTAGAAAAACCTGCATACTCTCTGTATCTTATGGGAATAAGCACCCTGCCTGCCGAATCAAATTCGCCCCAGGTTGCGTTGGTGTAGATACTGCGCTTGAATTCAGCCGCTTCTTCATCAAACTCAGAAAGACTATCAACCTGCTCGGTAAGTTTTTCCCATTTTTCCATGGGATATATGCTTAAGCAAGTAGTGCCGCCGCAAGAGATAACAAATTCTTCACCAAGTTGCGTTTTGTACTTAGCGGGAATTCTTACCCTGCCCTTATCGTCAATATTGATATCATACTGACCCAAGAAACTTTTCAAGCTCATTTCTACACCTCCCTTTATCTAAAAATAAGTTCGCGTACCTACAATAAAGTACGCTTATATAATACCACTTTTCTGCCCACTTTGCAACACTTTTTATTGATTTTTTATGAATTTTTTTAACTTTTTGCCCACTTTTAGACACTTTTTTGTTGTAAGATTGCATTTCGTAGTACTTTTGTAATATTTGCAGAGAATAACTAAAAAAATTTTTTATGGAAAAAGAAAAAAAGAGATAAAA